>NZ_JBHVYO010000009.1:0-23157 GCF_042880655.1 Streptomyces sp. NPDC058295 | reverse complement strand
GCCCCTCCCCCCACCCGAGCTCAGACCCCCGGCCACCGCTGGGGGTGCCGCCGCCCCCCCTCCGCCCCCCCCCACCACCACCTAGTCCGCATACGTTCGTCCCGCTGCGAGCCGCCGGGTCAACGGCGGCTCCCCAAACGGGAGATCGGGAGTGCGCGTGCGCATCGGACTGCTGACGGAGGGCGGCTATCCGTATCTGAGCGGTGACGCCGGACTCTGGTGCGACCGGCTCGTGCGCGGGCTCGGGCAGCACGAGTTCGACGTCTACGCGCTCAGCCGTGCCGAACACCAGCAGGAAGCGGGCTGGGTCGAGCTTCCGTCGCAGGTCAGCCGAGTGCGCACGGCACCGCTGTGGACGGCCGAGGACGACGGCGTCGCCTACGGCAGGCGTGCGCGCCGGCGCTTCGCGGAGTCCTACGGCGACTTGGTGACCGCGCTCTGTGAGGGGGACCCCCCGGACCCCGCGGCCCCCCCGGGAGCCGCTGCGGTTGCTGAGGCGGACCGTTTCGCCAATGGCCTGTACGGCCTCGCCGAACTCGCCCGGGACGAGGGCGGTCTGGTGGGAGCGCTCCGCTCGGAGAATGCCGTGCGCGCTCTGGAACGTGCCTGTCGCGCGCCCGGCGCGCTGCGTACGGCGCGCGAGGCGCGCGTGCCCGAGCTGCTCGCCGTCGCCGCGCACCTCGAACGCGCCCTGCGCCCCCTCTCGCTCGACTGGTACGGGGACGAGGGCGGAGGCGACGGGGGTGAGGGCCTCGGCGCGGTCGACCTGTGCCATGCCACGTCCGGCGGTGCGGCGGCCCTGCCCGGCCTGCTCGCACGGCACTTCTTCGACGTGCCGCTGCTGGTGACCGAGTACGGGGTCCGGCTGCGGACGCATTATCTGAGCTCGGGAACGGGTCCCTCGCCCGCGGGGTCCGCTGGGTCCGCGACCGCGCCGTCCGTCGAGGCGGCTCCGGCCGTACGGTCGCTGGTCGCCGCCTTCCACGGTCGGCTCGCCGGCGAGGTGTACCGGCAGGCGGCATGCATCACCCCCGGCAACGCACACGCCCGCCGCTGGCAGGAGCGATGCGGTGCCGAACGCGCCAAACTGCGCACCGTCTACCCGGGCATGGACGCGTCCCGCTTCGCCGAGGCGGGCGACTCCCTCGACACCGCCGATCCGCACACCCTGGTCTGGGTCGGCCGGGTGGAACCGGCCAAGGACCTGGTCTCCCTGCTGCACGCCTTCGCGGAGCTGCGCAGGCAGGAACCGCGCACCCGCCTGCGGATCATCGGCGCTCCGGCCGGGACGGAGGGGCAGGCCTACCTCGGCCACTGCAAGGTGCTGGCCGCACAGCTCTTCCCCGACGAGGCGGACGGACCGCACGCCGTCGGCGACAACCCGGTGTCCTTCGAGGAGATCGGCGGCCCGGACGCGCCCACCCTCGCCGAGGCGTACACGGCCGGTGCGGTGGTCGTCCTGTCCAGCGTCGTCGAGGGGTTCCCGGTCGGCCTGGTCGAGGCGATGTTCTGCGGCCGCGCGACCGTGTCCACCGACGTCGGCGCGGTGGTCGAGGTCATCGGCGGCACGGGACTGGTCGTTCCGCCGCGCAATCCGCGGGCGCTCGCCGAGGCGTGCGTGGCGCTGCTGCGCGACCCCGAGCGCCGTGCACGCCTCGGCGCGGCCGCCCGCGCCCGAGCCCTGGAACTCTTCACGGTCGAGCAGAACGTCACGGCATTTCACGGCATTTACCTGGAGCTCGTCGCCCAGGCCCCGGTGCGGCGATTCCTCTTCGACGACGGCGATCCCCGTCCGTTCGCCGTCCCGGCCGAGGCGTGCCTGACGGGCCACTGGACCGGTCCGGACATGCAGGCCACCGCCCGGGGCGGACCGGGCGGACCGGGCGGACCGGGCCGGGCGGCGGGTCCTGCGGCACGGGACGCCTCGCCGATCGCCGCGACGGAGGGTGCACGATGAGCGGGCTCGAAGAACTGGACCGACCGGGGACGCCCGGTACCCCGGGAACCCCCGGTGGTACTCCGGGAACCCCCGGTGGTACTTCGGGAACGCCCGGTACGCCGGGAACGCCCGGTACGCCGGGAACCCCCGGTAGGCCGGGAACGTCGTCGCCGGGAACGCCCGGCACGCCGGGGGCTGCGGAGGCGCCGGGGAGATTCGGGGCGCGCGTCGACGCCGGCGCCGAGGGGCGCCCACCGGCCGCTGCCCGCCGAGGCGCCGCGGATCCGGTGAAGGCCCTGATGCACCGTCACCGTGACCTGTGCGAACGCGCCGTCGACCCGCTGGAGATCGCGGCGGGACTTGAGGCCCACGGGGTCACCGACCGCACCGCCGCCCGCTTCCGGCACCGGGACGTCTTCTCCCTCGCGGAGGAGATGTACGCGCGCGTCCCCCGAGACGGCGACGCGCCCCCGCCCGCGACGGTCACGGCGGCCTCGCGGCCCCGCCTGGACCGGGCACTGCTCACCCTCCTGCCCGGCGTCCTGTGCGCCGCCGCCGTGACCGGTGTGCGCCTCACCCACGGGCGCACCTGTCTGCTCGTCGCCGCGGCGGGCATCCTCACCGTCACCCTCGCCCTGCGTGCGGTATTGCGCCGGGGGCCGCTGGGCCCGCACCGCGGCGCCCACCCCGGCCCGCACCGGACGGGTGCCTGGACCTGCTGGCTCCTCGGCTACGCGGCCCTCGGCGACAGCCTTCTGCGTGCCGCCGTCGCCGGAGGTCCCGACGGCCTGCCCGACGGGACCACGGGCGGCCCCTGGCCCTTCGCCGCCGCCCCGCTGCTGACCCTCGTCCTGGCCTGCGCGCCGGCCGCCTGGAGCGCCCACCTCCTCGCCGTAGGGGCGAGGCGCCGCCTGGACACCAGCCGTGGCCTGGAGGAGTTCGCCGCCTCCGTACAGCCGCTGCTGCTCGGCACCTTCGCCGTGTTCCTGTGCGCGCTGGGGGCGCTGACCCCGCTGTGCGCCGCGGTCCTGGGCGAACCGGCCGACTACGGGCACACCCTCACCCTGGGAGCGCTCCTCTTCCTCGCCCGACTCCTCACCGTGCACGGCTTCACCCACGCCCCGGCGGTCGTCCTCGGAGCCGTCGGCACGGCGGAGGCGCTCGCCCCGGCCACGGTCTTCGCGGGCCGGCTGCCCGGCTGCGGCTTCCTGGCCACCCCCGTGGAGAGCCTGGTGGCCGCCTGGGGCCCGGCCGGTGTCCCGTCCCTCGTCTGCGGAGCCGCCGCGCTGACCCTGCTGTTCCACGCGGCGCGCGCGCTGACCAGGGCCTCGGCCCACGCGCGAACGGACCAGCCGTGCTGACCGGCCCGGCCGTCCCGAACGGACCAGCCGTGCTCGACGGACCAGCCGTGCTCGACGGGCCGGCCGTGCCGACCCGAGCCCGCCCCCGTACCTGCCCGCCCCGCCCACGCCTGCCGTGGGCGGCGGCACGGCCACCGCGCAAGGCGCACCCCCCGCCGCACCCGGACCACGCGACGCACGTGTTCCTCCACCCAGCCGCACCCCACCGCAACACGCTTGAAGGAGAGACCAGATGACCACCTCCCGATCCGGAGCGACCGGAGATACCGGGGCCCCCGCGGTCACGGGCGCCCCCGCGGTCGCAGGAGCAGCCGGAGGACACGCGGCGACCGGAGCTCCCGCGGCCCCGGCCACAGCCACCGCGCACACCCCGGGAGCCGCACGATGAGGGTCCTGCTGATCGGAGCCAACGGCTACCTCGGCCGTTTCGTCGCCGACCGTCTGCTCGCCGACCCGGCCGTCCAGCTCACCGCGCTCGGCCGCGGCGACGACGCCGACGTCCGCTTCGACCTCGCCTCCGGCAGCCCCGGCGCGCTCACCCGCTTCCTCGACGCGGTCCACCCCCAGGTCGTCGTCAACTGCGCGGGCACCACCCGGGGCGGCGCCCGCGAACTCACCCGGCACAACACCGTCGCCGTCGCCACCGTCTGTGAGGCCCTGCGCCGCAGCGGCTGCGGCGCCCGTCTGGTGCAGATCGGCTGCGGCGCCGAGTACGGCCCGAGCCAGCCCGGCTCCTCGACGGCCGAGGACGCCGTGCCCCGCCCCGGCGGCCCGTACGGCGTCAGCAAGCTCGCCGCCACCGAACTCGTCCTCGGCTCCGGTCTGGACGCCGTCGTGCTCCGGGTCTTCTCGCCGGCCGGTCCGGGCACGCCCGCCGGCTCCCCGCTGGGCCGGCTCGCGGAAGCCATGCGCCGTGCCATGCAGTCCGGCGACGGCGAGCTCAAGCTCGGCGGCCTCGGCGTGCAACGCGACTTCATCGACGTCCGGGACGTCGCGCGCGCCGTGCACGCGGCCTCGCTCTCCGCCGCGCAGGGCGTCATCAACATCGGCGCGGGCCGCGCCGTCCGCCTGCGCGACGCCGCCGCGATCCTCGCGCGCGTGGCCGGGTACGGCGGCGCACTGCACGAACTCGACGGGCCGCCCGGCGTCCACCTCAGGCCCGCCATCGGCCACCCCCGCCCCGAGTCCGACCACGCGGGCCCCGTCGCGTACCCGTATCCGGACGGCTGCGGCACTTGGCAGCAGGCCGATGTGCGCACCGCCCGCGACCGGCTCGGCTGGCGGCCCCGCATCAACCTGGAGGAGTCCCTCGCCGACATCTGGATGGAGGCGGCATGTCGTATCTGACCGGAGTCCCGGCGGGCACCACGAGCGCCGGCACCACCGACGTCCGCACCGGCTTCGGCGTACCCGGCATAGCGCACCCCCTTCTCGCACCGACCGAGTGGCGCGAACTCGCCCGGTCCGGCAGACCCCTGCACTGGGTGGTCCTCGACGTCGCCGACGGCCCCGGCGTCCGCCCCGACCCGCGCTGCCTGGAGGCCGCGGGCCGGCTGCGCAACGCGGGCGTCCGGGTCCTCGGGCGCCTGGACACCCGCTACGGCGCCCGTCCCTTCGCCGAGGTGATCTCCGACGCACAGCGCCACCTCGACTGGTACCAGGTCGACGGTTTCCTCCTGGACCGGTGTCCGGCCGGGCGCGCCGAACTCCCCGGGCTGCGTCGCACGGTCGGGACACTCCGCACCCTCGGCGACGCGCCCCACATCGTCCTCGGGCACGGCACCCACCCGTACCCCGGCTACGCCGAGCACGCCGACCAGGTGGTCACCTTCTCGGGCTCCTGGAGCGACTACCGCTGGTCGCAGGTGGCCGAGTGGACCGCGGAGCACCCGCCCGAGCGCTTCTGCCATCTCGTGCACGGCGTGCCGCGCGGTCACCTCGACGAGGCGCTGCGCATCGCCCGCTGGCAGGGCGCCGCGACGATCTGGTTCACCGACGGCACCGACCGCGGCGGCCTCGTCGACCCCTGGGAGACCATGCCCGGCTACTGGGACGAACTCGTCTCGCGGATCGGAACGGGTGTCTCGGAATGAAGAAGGCCATGGCAGTGTTACGGGGAGAACAACTGTAGTGATCGACCGACCAACGGAGTCCCCGTGTCGCTGCCACCCCTGGTCGAGCCAGCCTCTGAGCTCACCGTAGACGAGGTTCGCCGGTACTCCCGCCACCTGATCATTCCCGATGTCGGGATGGACGGGCAGAAGCGGCTGAAGAACGCCAAGGTGCTCTGTGTGGGCGCCGGCGGCCTGGGCTCGCCGGCGCTGATGTACCTGGCCGCGGCGGGCGTGGGCACGCTCGGCATCGTGGAGTTCGACGAGGTCGACGAGTCGAACCTCCAGCGGCAGATCATCCACAGCCAGGCCGACATCGGCCGTTCCAAGGCCGCGTCCGCCCGCGACTCCGTCCTCGGCATCAACCCGTACGTGAACGTGGTCCTGCACGAAGAGCGGCTCGAGGCCGACAACGTGATGGACATCTTCAGCCAGTACGACCTGATCGTCGACGGCACGGACAACTTCGCGACCCGCTACCTGGTCAACGACGCGTGCGTGCTGCTGAACAAGCCGTACGTGTGGGGATCGATCTACCGCTTCGACGGCCAGGCGTCCGTCTTCTGGTCCGAGCACGGTCCCTGCTACCGCTGCCTCTACCCGGAGCCCCCGCCGCCGGGCATGGTCCCCTCCTGCGCCGAGGGCGGCGTGCTGGGCGTGCTGTGCGCGTCGATCGGCTCCATCCAGGTCAACGAGGCGATCAAGCTCCTCGCGGGCATCGGCGAGCCGCTGGTCGGCCGCCTGATGATCTACGACGCCCTGGAGATGCAGTACCGCCAGGTCAAGGTCCGCAAGGACCCCGACTGCGCGGTCTGCGGCGAGAACCCGACCGTCACCGAGCTCATCGACTACGAGGCCTTCTGCGGCGTCGTCTCCGAGGAGGCCCAGGCGGCGGCGGCCGGCTCGACGATCACTCCCAAGCAGCTCAAGGAGTGGATCGACGACGGCGAGAACATCGAGATCATCGATGTCCGCGAGCTCAACGAGTACGAGATCGTCTCCATCCCGGGCGCCAAGCTGATCCCGAAGAACGAGTTCCTGATGGGCACCGCCCTGGAGGCCCTGCCGCAGGACAAGAAGATCGTTCTGCACTGCAAGACGGGTGTCCGCAGTGCGGAAGTCCTCGCGGTGCTGAAGTCCGCGGGCTTCTCGGACGCCGTGCACGTCGGCGGCGGCGTGATCGGCTGGGTCAACCAGATCGAGCCGAGCAAGCCGATCTACTGACCCCGCTGCTCCCTTCGCGCACCGGGCTACCCGGTCCGGTCGGCGGGGGCTTCGCGTACCACGAGTGCGCGAAGCCCCCGCCGTCGTCATGAGCAGACCTTGCCGTCCTTCGGCACCGTCCCCTTCAACAGGTACGCGTCCACCGCCGAGTCGACGCAGTCGCTCCCGCTGCCGTACGCACCGTGTCCCTCGCCCTTCCAGGTGAGCAGCACACCGACGCCCTTGCCGAGCTCGTCCGCCATCTTCCGCGCGCCCTCGTACGGCGTCGCCGGGTCCCCGGTGTTGCCGACCAGCAGGATCGGCGCCGCGCCCGCCGCGCTCACCTCCGGGGTGTCGTACTGCCCGGCCACCGGCCAGTCGTGGCACCAGCCGGCCGTGTCCCAGCCCAGGAAGTCCCCGAACACGGGCGAGATCTTCTCGAACTCCGGCAGCAGCTTCTTCGTCTCCTCGGCGGTCTGCCGCTGCTTGTCGTCCAGGCACGATATGACCCGTTGCGAGTGGGTCGTCGTGCCGTAGTGCCCCGAGGTGTCCCGCTCGTTGTAGCCGTCGGCGAGCGTCAGCAGTTCGGAGCCGTCCCCGTCCTGCGCCGACTTCAGGGCGCTGGTCAGGCTCGGCCAGCCCTGCTTGCTGTACAGCGGCAGGACGATGCCGGTGACCGCGAGCGTCTGGGTCAGCTTGCGCCCGTCCGACGTGGGGAGCGGGTCGGTGTCGATCCGGTCCAGCAGGTCCGCGATCTCCTTGCTGCCCTTCGCGGGGTCCTGGCCCGTCGCCTCGAGGTAGTCGTCGAGTGCCCGCTGGAAGCCGCGTGCCTGGTTCTGCGCGTGGCCCACCGAGTCGGCGCTCGGGTCGACGACCGCGTCGAGGATCAGCCGCCCGACGTTCTTCGGGAACAGGTGGGCGTACACCCCGCCCAGTTCGGTGCCGTAGGAGATGCCGAAGTAGTGCATCTTCGCGTCGCCGAGGACCTGGCGCATCAGGTCCATGTCGCGGGCGGTGTCGGTCGTCGACACATGCGCCAGCAGCTTGCCGGCGGCCTTCTCGCAGCCCTTGCCGAACGCGGTGGCGTCCTCGAAGTACGCCTGTTCCTCGGCCGGGGTGTCCGGGGTGGAGTCGAGGGACTCGGCGGCCTGGATGCCCTTGTCGGTGCGGCAGCGGACGCCCTCGCTGGCGCCGACCCCGCGCGGGTCCCAGCTCACCAGGTCGTACTGCTCACGGAGCGAGGAGTACGCGGAACCGTAGGAGGGGAGTGTCGAGACTCCCGAGCCGCCGGGGCCGCCGAAGTTGAACAGCAGCGAGCCGGCCCGCTTGCTCCCCTCCGCCCGGGACTTGGTGCGCACCAGGGCGAGGCCGATCGTGTTGCCGTCCGGCTTCGCCCAGTCCAGGGGCACCTTCAGCGTCGCGCACTGCCAGTCGCTGCCCGGCGCGGCGGAGTCCGCGGTGGCCTTGCAACGTCCCCAGTCGAGCTTCTGTCCGGTCAGCGAGGCGGGCAGCACGGCCGTCGTGGCGGTCGCTCCGGAGGAGGCGCTGGGCTGCGCGTCGGCCGTACCGCCCTTGTCGTCCCCGTCCCCGTCCGACGCACCGCTGCTACAGCCCGCCACCAGCAGTGCTGCGGCGGCCCCCAGCGCCGTCCACCGTACGAATCGCGCCATGTGCACTTCCCCCCTTGCAGGCCGTCCGCGTTCGGCGGCGAACGGCTGTCAGGCCATATTAGGCGGCGCGCGGCCCACCCGTCGGGCCTGTGGATAACCTTTTGACCTGCGGATTTCCAGGGGAACTCGGGGCGGTGTCAGGAGCAGACGGTCCCTGCGGCCGGCACCTTGCCGGTCAGCAGGTAGCCGTTCACCGCCGTCTGTACGCAGGCGTTCTTGCTGCCGTACGCACCGTGCCCCTGCCCCTTGTACGTCAGCTCGACGCCGACCCCGCGGCCCAGCGCGGCCGCCATCTTCCGGGCCCCCTCGTACGGGGTCGCCGGGTCCCCGGTGTTGCCCACGACGAGGATCGGCGCCGACCCGGGCGCGCTCACGTCGGGATGGTCGGCGGCGCCGGGGACGGGCCAGTCGGTGCAACTGACCATGCCCCAGGCCAGGAAGTCCCCGAACAGGCTGGAGGCGGCCCGGAACTCCGGCAGCCGCTGCTGCACATAGGCGGTGGAGTAGCGGGGCTTGTCGTCGGCGCAGTTGATGGAGATGTTGGCGGCCGTGATGTTGCTGTACTCGCCGTTCTCGTTGCGGCCGTTCATCAGGTCGGACAGCAGCATGAGGATCTTGCCGTCCCCGGCGTAGGCCTGCTCCAGGCCTTCGGTGAGGTACTCCCAGAAGTCCTTCGAGTACAGCGCCTGCGCGATGCCGCTGGTCGCGGCGCTCTGCGTCAGTTCGCGCGGGAAGATGCCCGGGATCGGCTTGCCGTCCAGGTTTTTCAGAAGTCCCGCGATCCGGTCCTTCACGTCCTGGGCGGTCTCCCCGACGGGGCAGTCCTGCGTCTTGGACGTGCAGTCCTCGGCGAAGTTGTCGAGGGCGAGCTGGAAGCCCCTGGCCTGTCCCAGCGAGCCCTGTTCGGACGTCTGCGTCGGGTCGACGACCGCGTCGAAGACGGCGCGTCCCACGTTCTCGGGGAACAGGTGGGCGTACACACCGCCCAGTTCGGTGCCGTAGGAGATGCCGAAGTAGTACAGCCGGTCGTCGCCGAGGACCTGGCGCATCAGGTCCATGTCGCGGCCCGCGTCCGTGGTCCGCACGTTCGGCAGCATCTTCTTCGCGTTCTTCTCACAGGCCGCGTTGAAGTCCTTGGTGTTGTCCAGCAGCGCGGTGCGCTCGACGGCGTCGTCGGGTGTGCCGTCCTGCTGGAAGTACGCGTCGAGCTGCTGGTCGTTCTCGCATCGCAGGCCGGCGCTGCGGCCGACCCCGCGCGGGTCGAAACTGACCAGGTCGTAGCGGGTGCGCAAGGCCGCGTACTCCTCGCCGAAGGCGGGCAGGGTGGAGACGCCCGAGCCGCCCGGTCCGCCGAAGTTGAAGACCAGGGAGCCGATCCTGTCGCTCTCGTCGCCGCTCGTCCGGGCCCGGATCAGCGCGATGTCGATCGTGTCGCCCTTGGGGTCGTCCCAGTCGAGGGGCGCCTTCATGGTGGCGCACTGCCACTGGTCGCCGTCCGGCAGCGCGGAGGGGGCGCTGCCGCCGCCCTCCGCCTGGGAGGGGGCCGGGCAGTCCTTCCAGCTCAGCTCCTGTGCCGTCAGGTCCTCGTCCTGCGCGTCGTCGCCACAGCCCGCCACCATGGAGGACAGCAGCAGGGCGGTGGCGGTCACGGCGGCTGCGCGCAGGCGGGAGGGGTTCGGCATGATCCCATCCTGCGGTCGTGAGCCCGGGCACGCGCGCGGGGCGCGGGCCGTACGAGGTACGGGCGCCGACGCCCTCCTACAGGGCGCCCTTGCGGGTCAGGTGGTTGAAGGCCAGCCAGCCCGGCAGCACCGGCAGCCACAGCGTCAGCAGACGGAAGAGCAGCACCGCGGGAGCGGCGACCTCCTTGGGCAGGCCCACGGCGATCAGACCGACCGTCAGGGTCGCCTCCACTGCGCCGACTCCGCCCGGTGTCGGGGCGGCGGAGCCGAGCGCGTTGCCGGCGAGGAAGACGACGGCGACGCTGGCGATGCTGAGCGAGGTCGACTCGTCGCCGAACGCGCGGATCGACGCGTCCAGGCACATCACGAAGCAGGCGGTGAGGAGGAGCATGCCACCGATGCCGGTGACCAGCTTCTGCGGCCGCTGCAGCACGTCCAGCATGCGCGGCACGACACCGGCGAACAGGGACCGCACGCGCGTGACGACGAACTTGCGCAGGAACGGCACGGAGGTCACCACGAGCACGAGCACCGCCACCGTGAGCAGACCCGCGATGACGGTGCGGGACGGCGACAGCGACGGCGTCTTCTCGGTGCCGGTCAGATAGCCGAACGACAGCAGCATCAGGATGTGGCAGCCGAGCCCGAACAGCTGCGAGGCGCCGACGCTGGCCACCGCGAGGCCGGGCCGCACCCCCGCGCGCTGGAGGAAGCGGGTGTTGAGGGCCACCCCGCCGACCGCGGCCGGGGCCACGATCTTCACGAACGAGCCGGCGACCTGCGCGGCCACCGTCCGCGGGAACGGCACCCGCTCCGGCACGAACCCCAGCAGGGCCATCGCCGCGGCGACATAGCTCACCGCGGAGAACAGCACGGCCGCGGCCACCCAACCCCACTCGGCGTTGGCGATGAGCGGACCGAACTCGATGTGGGTGAGCTGCGTCAGCAGGAAGTAGGCGCCGATGGCACCGGCGATGAAACTCATCAGGGTGCGGGGCCGCACCCGCTCCAGCCGGGCCGGCTCGACCGGTGCCTGGGGCCGGATCAGCAGCACCTCGTGCCGGATCTGCGTCAGCAGATCCTCCTCGCGGGCCTCCTCCAGCGCGTCGTCGATGGCCCGCTTCTCGGCCCGCGCCTCCGCGCGTACGGCCTTCTTGTCCGGCTTCTCGAGGACGACGGGCGCGGTCTCGTGCCCTGCCGCCTCCAGACGGGCCTGCTTGGCCTGCTGCGAGGCCTCCAGGACCGCCTCGCGTTCCCGCTGCGCACGCTCGCGTGCCAGCCGGCGCAGCGTCGCGCGCGTGGAGCGGGTCAGCGCGATGGGCTGGAGCATCGGCAGACAGTCCGCGACCGAGTCCGGTCCGAGCACGCCCACCGCGGAGGCCACCGCCCGTTCGGCGCCCACCAGCAGGCCGAGCGTGGTCACCAGCTGGGCGACGTCCATGCGCAGCAGCAGGTCGCCGGCCGCGATCTCACCGCCGCGCAGATCGGTGAGGATCACCGCGCCGGAACGATCCACCAGAATCGCGTCACCCGCGAGCCGCCGGTGCGCGATGCGCCGCGACTGGAGTGCCTGCACCTGGTGCCAGGTGTTGCGCAGCAGGTCGTCGGTGATCTCGTCGTCCGCCAGCGAGTCGAGGGTGCGACCGCCGGTGTGCTCGTAGACGAGCATGACCGCGTCGGGACCGAGCTCGGAGGTCGCGATCAGCTTCGGCGCGTTGGCGCCGGCCGCGATGGCCGCGTAGGCGAGCAGCGCCTCCTGTTCGAGCGCCTGGCGCAGGGACTGGAGGCTGCTGCGGGTGGCGAAGCCGCGCAGGGTCAGATTGCGCCACGCCCGGTAGAAGAACCCTTGGGCCTGCTGTTCCCGGTCGACGACCGTGACGTCGAGCGGTGGACCGTCCTCCAGGGTGACGAAGTAGCGTCTGCCCCGGTCGCTCTCCGCCGCGTCCGGGCCCTCCTCGCGGGCGGCGCTCACCGGGCGGAAGCCGACGTGCCGCAGGCCCGCCATCAGCGTCCGTCCCGTGGGGCGCACGTTCGGGGAGCCGACCGCGTAGAGCGTCCCGTACGCGACCGTCCAGCCGATCAGCACCGTGAGGATGATCGAGAAGGGCGTCGTGTAGCCGGTGACGAGCATCGAGAAGGCGTCGAGGAGCAGCACGATCCACAGCACCGAACGCCAGCGCGGCCGACGGGACATGCCGACGGCCGTCATATAGGCGATGACGGGCGCGAGGTAGCCGTGCACGGGGTCGGTGAGGGCGTGGATGTCACCGGGGGAGGGCTGGGTGAGCGCCTCCTGGATCGAGCCCGGGGCGCCCTTGGCGACCCACAGGTCGGTGGCGAGGGTCACACCGTGCGCGAGGACCGCGGCGAGGACACCGTCGGCGATGCGCAGCCCGTCGCGTTTGATCAGCCGCTCGATCGCGAACGCGACCGGCACCAGCAGGATCGCGATGCTGGACGCCAGCCCCGCGATCTTGATGAGGAGATCGGGGGCCTGTCCGGTGCCCTTGTTGATGTCCTGTTCGAGACCCGAGGTCGTCCCGTGTGCGAAGGCGGCGATGCCCAGGAGCAGGGCCACGGCGAGCACGCCCACCAGCAGCCGCATCAGGTCGGAGGGACGGTGCACGCGCGCGGGGAGCAGCGGTTCGTCGCCCTCGACCTCGTCGATGTGCACCTCTTCCCGTGCCTCGTCGGTGGTGTCCGGGCGCGGGGCAGCGTCAGAGGTGCTTTCCGCGCCCTCAGGATGCACGCCCTGCTGCTTCATCGTCTCTTCTTGATCTCGTATCACCGGTGTCACCGCCCGCACGATGGTGGCATGCCCCACCGACACACGGGGGCATCAGGGTGCAAACGCGGGGGCGCACAGTCTGCCTGAAGCGCCGCCCGGGGGCGAGGGTCACACAGGGTCGCGGGCCCGTCGCATTGTCGGTGCCGTGGGGCAGGATGGGGCGGATGAGCGAGCAGAGCCTTCCGGACGACGCCCGCGCGGAGTACACGGACACGCTTCCGGAGTACGCCGAGCGGGTCCTCGAGGTCGCGGAGCTGATCCCGCCCGGGCGGGTCATGACGTACGGGGACGTCGCGGAGTGGCTGGAGGAGGGTGGGCCGAGACAGGTGGGCCGGGTGATGGCTCTCTACGGCGGCGCCGTCCCGTGGTGGCGAGTGGTCCGCGCGGACGGGATGCTGCTCCCGGGCCACGAGCTGCGGGCGCTGGCCTGCTACCGCGCCGAGGGCACTCCGCTGAAGCAGGCGAGCAGGGCCGCCCAGGGGCACCTGCCGCGCCTCGACATGAAGCGGGCGCGGTGGGACGGCGGCGAGCGCGCGGAAGGTCACACCTGACAGCTTCCGCCATCGGGCGGCGCCGAGGGGATCTTGTGGCCCGTACGGGGGAAACAGTGCAAAGGGGGCACGTGCGCGGCATGGCGTACGTTCGAGGGGCGAAGGACGTGCGTGGCATCCGGGCCGGGAGGAGCGTGAGGGCCGTGAGGGCCTCGAGAGAAGAATCGGAAGCCGTCCGTCCGGCCCGCTCGTCGGCGTAGCGTCGACGGCACGCGTCCCCCTCATCCCGTGATCACCGCTCGCCCCGATCGGTGCTCCGTCAACCAGTACACCCACCAGGACCGGCGAACCACGTGAGCTCCTCTTCCTCCACCAGGCGCCTGTCGCACCCCCAGGGGCGACAGGGGGACCGTGGCGCTTACCGGCTGGTGCGTACCCCGCCGACCAGGGTGGGTCCCCCACGTCTGGACGCCGCACAGCGCTCCGTGGTTGACCACGGTGCCGGCCCCCTGCTCGTCCTCGCAGGTCCGGGCACCGGGAAGACCACCACCCTCGTCGAGTCCGTGGCGGCCCGGATCGCCGGCGGGGGCGACCCCGAGCGCATCCTGGTGCTCACGTTCAGCCGCAAGGCCGCCGTGGAGCTGCGGGACCGGATGGCGCATCGCATGGGCGCCGCCCGCGCGCCCCAGGCGACCACCTTCCACTCGTACTGCTACGCCCTGATCCGCGCCCACCAGGACGCCGACCTGTTCGTGGAACCCCTGCGGCTGCTGTCGGGACCCGAGCAGGACGTGGCCGTCCGCGAGCTGCTCGAGGGCCAGCTCGACCTGCAGCGGCTCGGTCTCGCGCATGTGCGCTGGCCGGACGAGCTGCGCGCCTGCCTCACCACGCGCGGCTTCGCCGACGAGGTCCGCGCGGTGCTCGCCCGCAGCCGCGAACTGGGCCTCGACCCCGCGGCCCTGGACGCCTTCGCGCACCGCATCGGCCGCCCCGACTGGCGCGCCGCCGCCGCCTTCCTCGCCGAGTACCTCGACGTGCTCGATCTGCACGGCGTGATCGACTACGCGGAACTCGTCCACCGCGCGGTGCTCCTCGCCCACCGCCCCGAGGTGGCCGAGCGGCTCGCCGCGCGGTACGACGCCGTGTTCGTCGACGAGTACCAGGACACCGACCCGGCCCAGGTCCGGCTGCTGCACGCCCTCGCCGGCGGCGGCCGCAGCCTGGTCGCCTTCGGCGACCCCGACCAGTCGATCTACACCTTCCGGGGCGCCGACGTGAACGGCATCCTGGACTTCCCCGACGACTTCCCCCGCCCCGACGGCCGTCCGGCGCCCGTCGAGGTCCTGCGCACCTCCCGACGCTCCGGTGCCGGCCTCCTGGCCGCCACCCGGCTGCTCACCCAGCGGATGCCCCTGACCCGCCTCCCGGCCGAGAAGGTCCGTGCCCACCGCGAGCTGGCCGCCGCACGCGAAGGCGGCCGCGTCGAGGTCTACACGTACCCGACCCCCGGCACCGAGCTGGACAACGTCGCCGACATCCTGCGCCGCGCGCACCTGGAGGACGGCGTGCCCTGGAGCGAGATGGCCGTCTTGGTGCGCGCCGGCTCCCGCACCATCCCGACGGTCCGCCGCGCCCTCACCGCCGCCGGCGTCCCCCTCGACATCGACGGCGACGATCTCCCCCTGCGCCACGAGCCCGCCGTGGCGCCCCTGCTGACGGCCCTGCGGGCGGTGGCGACGGCTGAGGCCTCCGCGGCGCCACCGGCGGGGGACGAGGCCCCCGCGGCCGGCGCGGACGCCTGTTGGCTGGACACCGAGACCGCCCTCACCCTCCTCGCCTCCCCGCTCGCCGGCATGGACGCCGCCGATCTGCGCCGCCTCGGCCGGGCCCTGCGCGAGGAGGAGCGCGCCGCGGGCAACGCGCTGCCGCCGCCCTCCGCCGAACTGCTCGCGCGCGCCCTGGCCGAGCCGGAGCGCCTGGTCGCCCACGACCCCACGTACGCGCGCGGTGCCCAGCGGCTCGGCGCGCTGCTGGCGGCCGCCAGGCAGGGCCTCGCGCGCGGCGGTACGGCCGAGGAGGCCCTGTGGGGCCTGTGGGACGGCACGCCCTGGCCCACGCGTCTGGAGCGGGCCGCCCGGCGCGGCGGCGCGGCCGGCCGGAACGCCGACCGGGACCTGGACGCCGTGTGCGCGCTGTTCGCCACCGCCGCGCGCGCGGAGGAACGCACCGGCGGCCGGGGCGCCCTGAACTTCCTGGCCGAGATCGAGGCCGAGGACATCGCCGCCGACACCCTCACCCGGCGTGCCGTGCGCCCCGACGCCGTACGTCTGATGACCGCCCACCGCGCCAAGGGCCTGGAGTGGAGCCTGGTCGTCGTGGCCGGCGTCCAGGAAGGGCTGTGGCCGGACCTGCGCCGCCGGGGCTCCCTCCTGGAGGCGGACCGCATCGGGCGCGACGGACTCGCCGAGCCGCTCACCCCGGGAGCGCTGCTCGCCGAGGAGCGCCGCCTGTTCTACGTCGCCGCCACACGCGCGCGGGAGCGGCTCGTCGTCACCGCCGTGAAGGCGCCCGCCGACGACGGCGACCAGCCCTCCCGCTTCCTGACCGAACTCGGCGTCGAGCCCAAGGACGTCACCGGCCGCCCGCGCCGCCCCCTGGCGGTCGCCGCGCTGGTCGCCGAACTGCGCGCCACGACGGTCGACCCACGGGCCTCCGCCCCCCTCCGGGAGGCCGCCGCCCGCCGGCTGGCCCGGCTGGCCGCGCTCGCCGACGAGGACGGCAGGCCCCTGGTGCCGTCCGCCCACCCGTACCGCTGGTGGGGCATGTTCGAGCCGACCGAGAGCAAGGTGCCGCTGCGCGACCGCGACCAGCCCGTCGTGCTCTCCGGCAGCGCCCTCGACCAGCTCGCCAACACCTGTGCCCTCCAGTGGTTCCTGGGCCGCGAGGTAAAGGCGGACGCCCCCGCCACCGTCGCCCAGGGGTTCGGCAACGTGGTGCACGTACTCGCCGACGAGGTCGCCTCCGGGCACACCCCGGCCGACCTCGACGTCCTCATGGAGCGCCTCGACTCCGTGTGGAACGCCCTCGCCTTCGACGCCCCGTGGAAGTCCGCACAGGAGAAGACACACGCGCGTGTGGCGCTCGAACGCTTCCTGAAGTGGCATGTGATGGACCGCACGGGCCGCACACCGGTCGCCAGCGAGCACGACTTCGACGTCACCCTCGAAGCGGGCGAGTACGAGGTACGCATCCGCGGCCAGATGGACCGCGTGGAGGCCGACGCCGAAGGCCGTGCCTACGTCGTCGACTTCAAGACCGGCAAACACGCGCCGACCGCCCGCGAGGTGGAGCGCCACCCCCAGCTCGCCGTGTATCAGCTCGCCGTCCGCGAGGGAGCCGTCGACGAGGCCTTCGACGGCGTACGGCCCGCTCCGGGCGGTGCCGAACTCGTCCAGCTGCGGCAGAGCGCCGCCAAGCGGGACGGCGGCGAGAGCCTGCCCAAGGTGCAGGCGCAGGAAGCCATCGAGGGCGCGGCGGGGGAGTGGGTCGGTGACCTGCTCGCCACGGCGGCCGGCAAGGTCCTCGACGAGCGGTTCACGCCGACCGCCGGCCAGCAGTGCACCCACTGCGCGTTCCGCGCCTCGTGCAGCGCCCGGCCCGAGGGACGGCACGTGGTCGAGTGACAGACCCGTGTGACGGACCGCACCACGGGCGTTGACCTGCGCTTCTCTCCTTCCCTGCGGGCGATTTGTCATCGACTGTCAGTGCCCGCCGCTAGCCTCTCCCCATGCCCGCCCGTATCAGCGATCCCGAGCAGCTCAAGGAGCTCCTCGGGATCCCCTTCACACCGGAGCAGACGGCCTGCATCACCGCGCCGCCCGCCCCGCAGGTGATCGTGGCCGGAGCCGGGTCGGGCAAGACGACGGTGATGGCCGCGCGCGTGGTGTGGCTGGTCGGCACCGGCCAGGTCGCCCCCGACCAGGTCCTCGGCCTGACCTTCACCAACAAGGCCGCCGGAGAACTCGCCGAGCGCGTCCGCAAGGCACTGGTCAAGGCGGGCGTCACCGACCCCGACCTCATCGACCCGGACAACCCGCCGGGCGAGCCGGTGATCTCCACCTACCACTCCTTCGCGGGCCGCCTGCTGACCGACCACGGCCTGCGCATCGGCCTGGAGCCGACGTCCCGCCTGCTCGCCGACGCCACCCGCTACCAGCTCGCCGCCCGGGTGCTCCGCGAGGCCCCCGGCCCCTACCCGTCGCTCACCCGCTCCTTCGCCGACCTGATCAGCGACCTCCTCGCGCTCGACGCCGAACTCGCCGAACACCTCGTCCGGCCCGAGGACCTGCGCGCGTGGGACGCCGCACTGCTGAACGGCCTGGAGGGCGCCAGACTCACCAACGCCGACCTGCGCAAGGTGCCCGAGACGGCCGCCGCCCGGCGCGAACTGGCCGAGCTGGTGCTGCGCTACCGGACCGCCAAGCGAGAGCGCGACCTGCTCGACTTCGGTGACCAGATCGCCCTGGCGGCCAAGCTCGCCCAGGTTCCCGAAGTGGGCCCGATCCTGCGCGAGGAGTTCCGTGTGGTCCTCCTCGACGAGTACCAGGACACCTCGGTGGCCCAGCGCATCCTGCTGGCCGGCCTGTTCGGCGGCGGCACCGGGCACCCCGTGACCGCCGTCGGCGACCCCTGCCAGGCCATCTACGGCTGGCGTGGCGCCTCCGTGGCGAACCTCGACGACTTCCCCGAGCACTTCGCGCACACCGACGGAAGCAGGGCGCGACGCCAGTCGCTCAGCGAGAACCGCCGCAGCGGCGGCCGCCTCCTGGACCTCGCCAACGGCCTCGCCGAGCCGCTGCGCGCCATGCACGCGGGCGTGGAGGCCCTGCGCCCGGCCCCCGGTGCCGAACGCGACGGAGTGGTGCGCTGCGCCCTCCTGAACACGCACGCCGAGGAGATGGACTGGATCGCCGACTCCATCGCCCACCTCGTGCGCACCGGCAAGGCGCCCGGTGAGATCGCCGTCCTGTGCCGTACGGCCACCGACTTCGCGGAGATCCAGGGCGCGCTGGTCGCCCGTGACATCCCCGTCGAGGTGGTGGGTCTCTCCGGTCTCCTGCACCTGCCCGAGGTCGCCGACCTGGTCGCCGTCTGCGAGGTCCTCCAGGACCCCGGCGCCAACGCCTCCCTGGTCCGCCTGCTCACCGGCCCGCGCTGGCGCATCGGCCCCCGCGACCTCGCGCTCCTGGGCCGAAGGGCACGGCTGCTCGTCACCCACGCGCGCGGGGGCGGCGACGACGACCCGGACCGCCGGCTCGCCGAGGCCGTCGAGGGGGTGGACCCGTCCGAGGTGATATCGCTCGCGGACGCCCTCGACACCTTCCTGGAGACGCCCCTGTACGGCGACGGCGGTGCCGGGTACGACGACGGGCTGCCCTTCTCGCCGGACGCGCGCGTGCGGTTCGCGCGACTCGCCACCGAGCTGCGCGACCTGCGCCGGTCCCTGGCCGACCCCCTGATGGACGTGCTGCACCGCGTCCTCGCCGTCACCGGACTGGAGGTCGAACTGTCGGCGTCCCCGCAGGCTCTGGCCGCCCGGCGCCGCGAGACCCTGTCCAACTTCCTCGACGTCGCCGCCTCCTTCGCCGCGAGCGAGAGCCAGGCGAGCCTGCTGGCCTTCCTCGGCTTTCTGCGTACCGCCGCCCAGTACGAGAAGGGCCTCGACAACGCCCTCCCGGGCGGCGAGAACACCGTCAAGGTGCTCACCGCGCACAAGTCCAAGGGCCTGGAGTGGGATGTCGTCGCCGTCCCCGGCCTGGTCACCGGGACCTTCCCCAGCGGCCAGGGCCGCGAGAAGTGGACCGCCCAGGCCAAGGTGCTGCCGCACGAACTGCGCGGCGACGCCGACACCCTCCCCGACCTCGGCTCCTGGGACGCGCGGGGCATGAAGGCCTTCCACGAGGCCATGAAGGACCACCAGCACACCGAGGAACTCCGCCTCGGGTACGTCACCTTCACCCGCCCCCGCTCCCTGCTCCTCGGGTCCGGCCACTGGTGGGGTCCCGTTCAGAAGAAGCCGCGCGGTCCGTCCGACTTCCTCCAGGAGTTGTACCGACACTGCGCGGCCGGGCACGGCGAGATCGAGGCCTGGGCGGACGAACCCGAGGAGGAGGCGGAGAACCCCGTCCTGCACCGGCCGACGGCCGACCAGGTCTGGCCGCTCCCCCTGGACGACGACTCCCTCGCCCGCCGCCGCGCCGCCGCCGAGACCGTCCTCGCCCATCTGGAGGACCTCGCCTCGCACCAGGACGGCCACCCCGGTGCCACCCACGACCCGGACACCTACGACGACCCGGACTGGCCCCCGCCACCGGACGAGGACGAGCTCTCCTACGAGCCCGCATACGACGAGCCCGCATACGGGGATCCCGAATACGACGATCCCGAGTACCGGGCGGACGCGTCGTACGGCGCGTCCGACCCGTTCGGGGACGCGCCCTTCGAGAACACCCCCCTCGCCGTGCCGCACCAGGCGACGGCCCCCGAGCTTCCCGCGACCCGCCCGCGCAGGCCCTCCCTCACCTCTGAGGAAGCCCGCGCCGTCGCCTCCTGGGACCGTGACCTCGACGCGCTCGCCGGCGAGCTGCTCCGCGCCCGCCGCAGCGTCACGGACGTGACTCTTCCCACGACCCTGACCGCCTCGCAGGTCCTGCGGCTGGCCGCCGACCCGGACGGTCTCGCGCAGGAACTCGCGCGCCCCATGCCGCGCCCCCCGCAACCGGCCGCGCGCCGGGGCACCAGGTTCCACGCATGGGTGGAGGCCCGCTTCGAGGAGCTGACGCTTCCCCTGCTGGAACCGCACGAGCTGCCCGGCGAGGACGCCGAGATCGCCGACGAACGCGACCTGGAAGCCCTCAAGGAAGCCTTCGAGAGCACCGAGTACGCCCACCGCACGCCGTACCGCGTCGAGGCCCCCTTCCAGCTCGCCCTCGCCGGCCGCGTCGTACGGGGCCGTATCGACGCGGTCTACAAGGAGGGCGACGGAGACACGGCCACCTACGACATCGTCGACTGGAAGACCCACCGGGCCCGCACCGCCGACCCCCTCCAGCTCGCTCTCTACCGGCTCGCGTGGGCCGAGCAGCAGGGTGTGCCCGTGGAATCCGTCACAGCGGCGTTCCTCTATGTACGCAGCGGCGACGTCGTACGACCGGAGGGTCTGCCCGATCGTGCCGCCCTGGAGCGCCTGTTGACCGGCGAAGACGGTGCCGAGGACGAGCGCGGCTGACCGGCCGCGCAAGTAAACCCTGCGCAAGGGCCCGGCGAGGATGCCGGTGCGGGCCGATAGGCTCGTGACCATGAGCCATACCGTTGACAGTGCCGTCAGCGCCGTCCGCACGTACATCGAGCAGCACCGCGCCGCCTTCCTCGACGACCTCGCCGAATGGCTGCGCATCCCCTCGGTGTCGGCACAGCCCGATCACGCCCCCGACGTGCGGCGCAGCGCGGACTGGCTCGCGGCCAAGCTCAAGGAGACCGGCTTCCCGACCGTCGAGGTCTGGCAGACGCCGGGCGCTCCGGCCGTCTACGCGGAGTGGCCGTCCGGCGATCCGCAGGCTCCCACCGTCCTGGTCTACGGCCATCACGACGTGCAGCCCGCCGCCCGCGAGGACGGCTGGGACAGCGACCCCTTCGAGCCCGTCGTCCGCGGAAACCGCCTGTACGCGCGGGGCGCGGCCGACGACAAGGGCCAGGTCTTCTTCCACACCCTCGGTGTCCGCGCCCACCTCGCCGCCACCGGCCGCCCGGCCCCGGCCGTCGGCCTCAAGCTGCTGATCGAGGGCGAGGAGGAGTCCAGCTCCCCGAACTTCCGAGCCCTGGTCGAGGAGCAGGCGGACCGGCTCGCCGCGGACGCCGTGATCGTCTCCGACACCGGGATGTGGTCCGAGGACACCCCCACGGTGTGCACCGGCATGCGCGGCCTCGCCGAGTGCGAGATCCGGCTGTCCGGCCCCGACCAGGACATCCACTCGGGCTCCTTCGGCGGTGCCGTGCCCAACCCCGCCACCGCGGCCGCCCGCCTGGTCGCGGCCCTGCACGACGAGCACGCGCGCGTGGCCGTTCCCGGCTTCTACGACGGCATCGTCGAACTCACCGACCGCGAACGCGAGCTCTTCGCCGAGCTGCCGTTCGACGAGGACCGGTGGCTGCGCACCGCCAGGTCGCGCGCCACCCACGGCGAGGCCGGACACACCACCCTGGAGCGCGTCTGGGCCCGCCCCACCGCCGAGGTCAACGGCATCGGCGGCGGCTACCAGGGCCCGGGCAGCAAGACGATCATCCCGTCCTCGGCCTTCGTGAAGCTGTCGTTCCGGCTGGTCGCCGGCCAGGACCCCGCGCACGTGGAGAAGGCCGTCCGCGCCTGGGCCGCCGAGCAGCTGCCCGCCGGGATCCGGCACGAGATCACGTTCAGCCCCGCCACGCGCCCGTGTCTGACCCCGCTGGACCACCCGGCGCTCCGGTCCGTGGTCCGCGCCATGGGCCGCGCCTTCGAAGGGCCCGTCCGCTTCACCCGGGAGGGCGGCTCGGGACCGGCCGCCGACCTTCAGGAGGTCCTCGGCGCCCCCGTGCTCTTCCTGGGCATCTCCGTCCCCTCGGACGGCTGGCACGCGCCGAACGAGAAGGTCGAGCTGGACCTTCTCCTCAAGGGCGTCGAGACCACCGCGTACCTCTGGGGCGACCTGGCCGAGAACTGGCGCCGTGCGCCCTGACGCCCCCGCACGGTCCGGAGGGGACACGCGCGCGGGGCACACTGGAAAGACCGCCCCCGCACCGCGACACCGCACCGAGACCGGTCGTCCTCTGCCGTACGTCCCGCTGAACCGCCCGCCGAAACAACCGTTCCACCGGGGGAGTTGGAAGTACCCGTGACCACCTGGACCGACCAGAACGCCGATCGCCCCATCTCGCTCACCGCGCCGAGCGGTGTCGACCGGGCCGCCCACCACCGGCTCGACGAGGCCTGGCTCGCCGCGGCGTGGAGCCACCCCACGACACGTTGTTTCGTCGTCTCCGGCGGCCAGGTCCTCATCGACGAGACGTCCGAAGGCCACACCGAGCTCGTCATGACCCCGTCGTTCGAGGCGCCCCTCACCGAGGCGCACCGCTACTTCCTGGGGACCGACGAGGACGGCGTCAGCTACTTCGCCCTCCAGAAGGACGCGCTCCCCGGCCGTATCGACCAGTCCGCGCGCCCCGCCGGTCTGCGCGAGGCCGGCCTGCTGCTGTCGCCGCGCGAGACAGGACTGATGGTCCACGCGGTGGCCCTGGAGAACTGGCAGCGCCTGCACCGCTTCTGCTCCCGCTGCGGCGAGCGCACGGTGATCGCCGCGGCCGGCCACATCCGCCGCTGCCCCGCCTGCGGTGCTGAGCACTACCCGCGGACCGACCCCGCGGTGATCATGGCCGTCACGGACGAGGAGGACCGCATCCTCCTCGGTCGCCAGGTCCACTGGCCCGAGGGCCGCTTCTCGACCCTGGCCGGCTTCGTCGAGCCCGGCGAGTCCATCGAGCAGTCCGTGCGCCGCGAGGTCTTCGAGGAGGCCGGCATCACCGTCGGCCAGGTCGACTACATCGCCAGCCAGCCCTGGCCCTTCCCGTCCAGCCTCATGCTGGGCTTCATGGCCCGTGCCACGTCCACCGACATCAACGTCGACGGCGACGAGATCCACGAGGCCCGCTGGTTCTCCCGCGACGAACTGGGCGCCGCCTTCGAGGCCGGCGAGGTGCTGCCCCCCTACGGCATCTCCATCGCGGCCCGGCTGATCGAGCTCTGGTACGGCAAGCCGCTGCCGACCCGCAGCTTCATCTGACCCACGACGCGGGAAGGGCGGTCCCCCGACACCTCGGGGG
>NZ_JBHVYO010000008.1:0-256979 GCF_042880655.1 Streptomyces sp. NPDC058295 | reverse complement strand
TGCCGGTGTGCCCGGGCGGCCCCCCCCCGGCGGCCCCCCGCGTCATAGCCGCTCCACACCAAATTTCCGCGGCCGGGGGCGGGGGGGGCCGGGGGGCCCCCCCCCCCCCCGCCTCCTCTGTTCCGTTGTTCCGTGGTCTCAGCTGACGTCCGACGCGTCCAGGCGGTAGAGACCGCTGTAGTCGGACACGGCTGTTCCATTCGCCTTGACCCAGGTGGAGATCTCGGAGTTCGAGGAGCCCTGGCCGCTGTCGCCGACGACGATGTAGTGCAGCTTGCCCGCCTTCACGAGGCTCTTCAGCTTGGCCAGCGTCATCGCGTTGTCGCTGCCGGACCAGCCGCCCATCGAGATGACCGGCTCACCGGACTCCAGAATGATCGAGGAGGCCGTCTGGTCGGTGGCCACCGCCACCAGCCAGGTGGCGCCGTCCTGGTTCTTCTTCAGATACGTGATCATCGCGGACGACACCTGGGTACCGCCGTCCATGCCCCCACCGGTGCGACCGTCGGCGCTGTCGGACTCCGCCGTACCCGACTCGGTGCTACCCGACTCGGTCGAGCCGGACTCCGCGGTGCCGGATTCGGTAGCGCCGGACTCGGTCGTACCCGACCCCGTCGAGCCGCCGTCGTCCGTGGAGTTGCCGCTGTTCGACGGAGGTTGGCCCATTTCCTGGCCGTCGCCCGAACCGCTCGGCGCATCACCGGAGTTGGTTCCCGGTCCGCTGCCGGCCCCGCTGGGCCGCTGGCCGCCGCCACCGCCCATGCCCCCCATACCGCCGGTGCTCGGACCGGCCGTCGGGTTGGTGCCGTTGGTGCTGGAGGTCGCGGCCGAGGCCGAGTAGGCGGCCGGGCCGGCGAGCAGCGCCACCACCGCCGCCAGGGCCGCGACGCCGATCAGCCGCTGCCGCTTGGTGAACCGGGCGACCAGCAGCCCGATCACGGAGGCCGCCCCCGCCACACCGACCACGACCTGGGCGACCGTGTACAGCGTTCCGGAGCCGGAGACCCGCTGGAGCAGGACGACCGCCCACACCGAGCTCGCCGCCACCGCGGCCGGCAGCGCCCAGCCCATCCCCCGGTCTCGGCTGCGCTCGGCCGGGGAGACCCCCACTGCCGCGGAGCCGTTACGGAAAGCGTTGTAGAGCATGACGCCGCCCGCGCCGGTCAGGGCCGCGATTCCGGGAGCCATAGCGGTGACGTAGTACGGGTGGAAGGTGCCCTCGGCGAGGGCGAAGGTCAGGTAGTGCAGAACGAACCAGCCGCCCCACAGCATCAGCGCGGCACGCCTGGCGTCCGTACGGGGCGCCCGGCCGCGCAGGACGAGACCCGCCACCAGCGCGATCGCGGCGAAGGGGATCAGCCAGGAGATCTGGCCGCCCATGGTGTCGTTGAACATCCGGTACAGGCCCGCCTCGCCGCCGAAGCTGGCGCCGTTGCCCTGCGAGCCCACCGAGGAACTCGCCCCGAAGATACGGCCGAAACCGTTGTAGCCGATGACGAGGTCCCAGACCGTGTTGTCCGTGGAACCGCCGATGTAGGGGCGGGACGAGGCCGGGATCAGATCGACGACCACCATCCACCAGGCACTGGAGACGATCAGCGCGACCGTGCCGACGGCAAGGTTGCGTATGCGCTTGCCCAGCGAGGCGTTCGCGGCCCACAGGTACACCAGGAGGAACGCGGGCAGGACGACGTACGCCTGCATCATCTTCGTGTTGAACGCGAAACCGATGGCGACGCCCGACCACACCAGAGGCATCAGCCGGCCGGTGCGCACGGCCTTCAGCAGGGCGGCCGCGCCCAGCAGCATCAGGAAGACGAGGATCGGGTCGGGGTTGGTGTCCCGGGTGATGGCGACCGTGATCGGGGTGAGCGTCAGCGCCAGCGCGGAAACGGTTGCCGCCACCGCGCCGAAGTCCCGCTTGACGAGCCGGTGCAGAAGCGCGACGGAACCGGTTCCCACGGCGACCATCGGCAGCATCAACTGCCAGGTGCCGTACCCGAAGGCACGGGCGGACAGGCCCATCACCCACAGGGCGAACGGCGGCTTGTCGACCGTGATGAAGCTGCCCGCGTCCAAGGCGCCGAAGAAGAACGCCTTCCAGCTCTTGGTGCCGCTGTAGACGGCCGCGTCGTAGAAGGTGTTGCCGGTGATCGAGGAGAGATTCCACGCGTAGAGGACCGTGGCCAGGACGAGGATCGCCCAGAGGGCCGGACGGGCCCAGCGCGGGTCCTCGGGTGCGCCGGTGATCAGGCGCCGGGCGCGGGAGGCGAGTCCGCCGTCGGCGGGCGGAGCCGACCGGTGGCGGGCGCCGTCCTCGCGGACGGGAGCGGGCGGCGGGGCGAATGTCGTCATGACGCGTACTCCAGGAGGGTGTTCGCCCCGGTGGGCAGGACGGCGGCGGGGGTGGTCGTGCGTGCCGTGGGCACCTGGGGGGTGCTCGTGCGGCGGGGTACGGCGGGGACGCGGGTACGGCCGGTGAGGGTGGAGCGGAGCATCCGGCCCATGCCCTTGAGGTCGTCGACCGCCGTGCGGACGATGTCGACCCGGCTGTCGGGGTCGTCGGTCCAGTCGACCGGTACCTCGTGGACACGGAGCCCGTTGCGCTGGGCCAGGACCAGCAGTTCGGTGTCGAAGAACCAGGCGGTGTCCTCGATGTGCGGGGCGAGCGCGCGGAAGACGTCGGCGCGGACCGCCTTGAAGCCGCACTGCGCGTCCGAGAACCGGGCGCCGAGGCCGGCCTTGAGCAGGAGGTTGTAGGAGCGGGAGACGAACTCCCGCTTGGCGCCCCGCACCACGGCCGCCTGGTGGTGCAGCCGGCTGCCGATGGCGAGGTCGCTGTGGCCGGACAGCAGCGGGGCGACCAGGGGGAGGAACGCCTCCAGGCCCGTCGACAGGTCGACGTCCATGTAGGCGACGACGTCCGCGCGGGAGCGGTTCCACACGTGTTTCAGAGCGTGGCCCCGGCCCTTCTCCTCCAGGCGCATGGCGTGCACGTGCGGGAGACGGAGCGTCAGGTCGGTCGCCGTGAACCAGGTGGCGTCCGTGCTGGCGTTGTCCGCGATCGTGATGCGGAACGGGAACGGGAAGGACTCTTCGAGGTGTGCGTGGAGACGGCCGATGCTGTCGGCGAGGACGTGTGCCTCGTTGTACACCGGCACCACGATCTCGACCGACCGGTGCCGGACGCCTCCCGCGTTCGTTTCGTTCATGGCCATGACGATCGGGGCCATGTCTGGGGGATCCCTGAGCCGGTCCTGAGGGAAGAGTGAGAATCAGCGGACTCACAGGTTGTGCACAGTGGAAACCCTTTTCATCCAGGTGCGGGTGGCGTGGGCACCGGCGGTATGAGCCCGAGGAGCGAGGTCTTCGTGCTGCGGGACGACGGTGACCTCGACATCCCGACCGGGGAGCGGGCCGGGTCGGCCCGTCGGCAAGGACCTGGCCGGGCCGGAGGCGTGGCGTGGACGGTCCGGGGATCAGGGGCCGTCCGCCGGATCGGCGCCCGGTTCCGGCCGGTGCAGGTGAACGTGCACCACGGTGATGTCGTCGCTCCGGACGAAACCCCGCCTTCCTGGCGGAAACCGCTCCGGTACACGCTTACTCGGAGCGTCTCGCCGCCGAGGCCAGACCGCCCGACCGGACGGTCTGGAGCCATCGTCGCCACATCTCCGGCCACCTGGAGGGCATCGAGGTGAGCGCGCGGTAAGCGGAGGGGGCCGGTGGCGGGCTGCTGATCTGGTAAGCGGTCTAGACTCTCCCCGCAACGGCCCGAACTCGTATCGAGAGCGGGCAGAAATTGCCAGACCCGAAGGGTATTCGGCGCTTTGATACGGATAGATTCAGTCACCAAGCGATACCCGGACGGCACGGTGGCGGTCGACCGGCTCTCCCTCGACATACCGGACCGTGCGATCACCGTCCTCGTCGGCCCCTCGGGCTGCGGCAAGACGACCACCCTGCGGATGATCAACCGGATGGTCGAGCCCAGCGAGGGCACGATCCTCATCGACGGCGTCGACAGCCGTCAGCAACCGGTCAACACCCTCCGCCGGTCCATGGGTTACGTCATCCAGAACGCCGGGCTCTTCCAGCACCGGACGATCGTCGACAACATCGCCACCGTGCCCCGGATGCTCGGCTGGAGCAAGGACAAGGCCCGCGCGAGGGCCCGCGAGCTGATGGAACGGGTGGGGCTCGACGCCTCGTTCGCCAAGCGCTACCCCTACCAGCTCTCCGGTGGCCAGCAGCAGCGCGTCGGCGTGGCCCGTGCGCTCGCCGCCGATCCGCCGGTCCTGCTCATGGACGAGCCTTTCTCCGCCGTCGACCCCGTCGTCCGCAAGGGCCTCCAGGACGAACTGCTGCGCATCCAGGCTGAGTTGGGCAAGACCATCGTCTTCGTCACGCATGACATCGACGAGGCCGTGAAGCTCGGCACGATGGTCGCGGTGCTGCGTACCGGCGGCCGGCTCGCCCAGTTCGCGCCGCCGGCCGAACTGCTGTCCGACCCCGCAGACGCGTTCGTCGAGGGCTTCCTCGGCGCCGACCGGGGCATCCGGCGCCTGTCGTTCTTCTCCTCCGCCGACCTGGAACTGCTCACCACACCGATCGTCGCGATCGACTCCACGGCCGAGCAGATCGCCGCACGGGGCGCGACCGACGCCCCCTACCTCCTCGTCACCGGCCTGGACGGCCGTCCGCTCGGCTGGAGCGAGCCCGGCGCGCTGACGGCCGGACGGGTCGACGCCGACCGACTGCTGCCGTACGGGCGGCCGTTCGTCGCCGAACGGGACTCGCTGCGCGCGGCCCTCGACTGTGCGGTCCTGTCGCCCACCGGCTGGGCGGTCGCCGTGGACGCCGAGGGCCGGGCCGCCGGAGTCGTCTCCCAGACCGCCATCGGCGAGGCCATCCGCGGCGCCCACGCGGCAGGCCGTGAGGAGCGGCCGTCGCCCGAGGAGACCGCCCAGAAGGTCATCCGGTGAACCGCTTCTTCGACATCCCCAGCGACCTCCAGCACGACTGGTTCGGCCTCATCGGGCTCCATCTGCGCGAGGCCCTGCTGCCGGTGCTGGGCGGGCTGCTGCTCGCCCTCCCGCTGGCCCAGCTGTGTGTGCGGCTGCGCTGGCTGTACCCGCCGGTGCTGTGGGTGACGACCGTGCTCTACGCCATCCCGTCCCTGGCCTTCTTCGTCGTCCTCATCGACTACACGGGGCAGACCGAACTGACGGTGATGATCCCGCTCACCATCTACAGCCTGGTGGTGCTCGTCCCGGCGATCGTCGACGGCGTCCGTTCGGTCCCGCAGGAGACCCTCGCCGCCGCGACCGCCATGGGCTTCGGACCCGTACGCCGTTACGTCCTGGTCCAGTTGCCGATCGCGGTCCCGGCCATCATCGCCGGACTTCGGGTGGCCACCGTGTCCAGCATCAGCCTCGTCAGCGTCGGCATGCTGATCGGCAACCAGGGCGCGCTGGGCAACCTGCTGCACGACGCGCAGATCTACAACCGGCCCGAACTCGCCTGGAACTCCGTGATCACCAGTGCCGCTCTGGCGGTGCTCGCTGACGCCCTGCTGGTCGTCGTACGCATCCTGCTCACCCCTTGGATGCCGAGCGGCGCGCGCGGCGGAAAGTCCAAGCCCGCCGGGATCCGGCCCGATCCGGCCGTGCCCGCCCTGGAGGACGCAGCCCGGTGAACGTCATCAATTTCGTAAATGCCTTCTTCAGCGACAGCGCGCACTGGCAGGGTTACGACGGAATCCCCACCCGCGTGTGGGAACACGTCCAGTACTCCCTGGAAGCGCTTGCCCTCGCTGCCGTGATCGGGCTGCCGGTCGGCCTGGTAACCGGTCACTACGGGCGGGGCGGAAACTTCCTTTCGCTTGTTGCCACCGCCGGCCGGGCGCTGCCCACCTTCGGCCTGCTGGTGGTGACGACCATCGTGCTCGGGTTCGGCATGCTGCCCGTGATGATCCCGCTGGTCGTCCTCGCTGTCCCGCCGATCCTCGTCACCACCTACGAGGCGGTGCGCTCCGTCGATCCGTCCCCCGTGGACGCCGCGCGGGGCATGGGGATGGGGGAGTCCGGCATCCTGCTGCGCGTCGAACTGCCCGTCGCGCTCCCGCTGATCTTCGGCGGTCTGCGGTCGGCGGCCATCCAGATCGTCTCGACGGCCACCATCGCCGCGTACGTCAGCCTCGGTGGTCTCGGCCGCTACATCGTCGACGGTCTCTACCAGCACGACTACGAGAAGGTGGTGGGCGGCGCCACCCTGGTCGCCGGCATGGCACTCGCGACGCTCGCGGTGTTCTGGGCGGCGGCGAAGGTGACGGTCTCGCCGGGGGTGCGCAGGAGCAACTAGGACAGCTCCTCGCCGCGGGGTGACCGTACGGCGATCGCGTCGACCTCGAACAGCATGCCCGGCAGGGCGAGCGAGGCCACCCCGCTCAGGGTCTGCGCAGGCAGCCGCTCGCCGAAGCGGGCGTGCAGGGCCTTGCCCAGGATCTCGAGCCTGCCGGGGTCGTGGTCGACGATGTACGTGCCCAGCCGCACCACGTGACGGAGCCCGAGACCCACCCCGGCCAGCGCCGCCTCCAGCCGGTCGAAGGCCAGCCCCACCTGAGCGGCGAAGTCGCCTGGCACGGGGGCGCCGGACGCGTCCGAGGCGTACTGGCCCGCGAGGAAGACCAGTTCGCCGGGTGCCGACACGGCATGGCTGTAGCCGAAGGGCGTGGGGTCGTGCAGGGCGGGCGGGTTGGTGATCGTACGGTCGTCGTGGCTGTGGCTGTGGCTGTGGCTCTGGCTCATGCCGGAAACAACTGCGGTGCGGGGGGAGGTCATTCCCCCGCACCGCAGTTGTTTCCCGGCCACACTGCCTTTGCTGTTTTCGACCGTTTCGGTTATTTCTGACCGATTACAGCTGGTTCCCGCTGTTTCTGAACAGTTTCTAATTGTTTCCAGTTGTTCTGCCGTTCCGGCCGCCGAGTGCGCCGTCAGCCGCCCGACCGGGCCAGCGCCTGTTCCAGGACGACCAGCAGGGCGTCCCGTACCGAGCCGCGCTCGCGGGCGTCGAACACGAGCAGCGGGACGCCTTCGGACACGTCGAGGGCCCAGCGGACCTCGTCCAGCGTGTGCGCGATCTGGCCGTCGAAAGCGTTTACGGCAACGGCGAACGGGATCTGCTTGTGCTCGAAGTAGTCGACTGCGGCGTAGCAGTCGTCGAGACGGCGGGTGTCCACGATGACGAGTCCGCCGACCGCGCCCTCCACGATGTCGTCCCACATGAACCCGAACCGTTCCTGACCGGGCGTGCCGAACAGATACAGCTTCAGCGTCGGGTCGATGGTGATGCAGCCGAAGTCCATCGCGACCGTCGTGGTGGTCTTGCGCGGGGTGTGGCTGAGGTCGTCCACACCCGCCGCGACCTCGGTGATGGCCGCCTCGGTGGTCAGCGGCTCGATCTCGGAGATCGAGCCGACGGCGGTGGTCTTGCCCACGCCGAAGCCGCCCGCGATCACCAGTTTCACCGGCAGCGGCGGCCGTACGGCGGCCTGGCCGGCCGAGGTGCGGACCAGCGGTTCAGTCGGTGTCACGGAGTACCCCCCGGGAGTCGGGGATGGCCCGCAGGCCATCGATAACCCTGCGCAGAACGGATGCGTCGTGGGTGACGCCGGAGTCGGGCACGTGCACCGACAACTGCCCCGCCGTCCGGAGGTCCTCGGCGAGGACCCGCACCACGTTCAGGTGCAGCCGCAGCCTGGCCGCGATCTCCGCGATGGACTGCGGGACGCGGCAGGCGGCGACGATGTCGTGCTGTTCGAAGGAGAGCCGGCCGAGCGCGTCGAGCCCGCCGGTGGTGGCCACCAGCTGGGTCTCGACGGGCATCGTCCGGCCGGACGACGCCTCGCCCGCGCCGCCCGCGACCCGGCCGGCGGTGACCAGGAAGGGCCGGACGGCGGGTGCGGGGCCGACGGGGGCGACGCCGTCCTCGCCGGCCCCGCGCGGTGTGCGGCCGTCCGCCATCGGTGTTCGCTCTCTCTACGGTGGCACGCGCTCAGCGCGTACGCGTGGCGCCGACGCTGTTCTTCAGTTCCAGGACGAGCTGCGGGCTGAGCGCCGTGCCGGCGCGGTTGGCGAACACCGTCATCTCGTAGGCGATGTTGCCCAGCTTGGCCTCCTTGTCGGTGACGACGCCGAGGACGGCGCCGCTGCCGATCGCGGAGACCAGGACGTGGCCGCCCTCCAGGTCGATGATGACCTTGTTCAGGCCGCCCAGGCCGTAGTTGCCGGAGGCGCCCGCGGCCAGGCTGGTGATGCCCGAGACGATCGCGGCCAGCCGTTCGGAGTCGGCGTGCTCGCGCAGCTCCGACACCGCGATCAGCAGTCCGTCGGAGGACACCGCGATGGCGTCCACGACCCCCGCGGTCTCGGTGGCGAAGCGGTTGAGCAGCCAGGTGAAGTCGGCTGCGGCGGCCCGCAGGTCGGTCGGCTTGGCGTCTCCGGCGGGAGTCTCACCTGTCGACGTGCTCACTGCTCGGCTCCTTCCGGAAGGTGGTTCTGGTGGTGCGTGGTGTCCCGGCCGGTGATCTGGTCGGTGATCGGCTCGGTCCGGCCGGACGCGTCGGACGGCTCTGTCCGGTCGGTCGGGTCGGTCGAAACGTCGGGACGGTGGTCGTGCCGGCGGTCGTTCCGGCGGTCCATCGGGTCTTCGGTGGTGGGGGTGAGGGGTCGGGGCTCGGCGGGGCGAGGGTGTTCGCCGGTGTCCCGGTGGGCGCGGGCCACGGCGGCCTCGAACTCCTCCAGCGAATCGCGCACGGCGTCCGCGTCGGCGGGGCGGGCGGCTTGCCGCGCGGCCTGTTGCGCGGCTGCCTCGGCGGTCGTCCGCAGCGTCGCCCCGCGCACCCGTCGACGGAGCGGACGGGAGCCGTCGGGACCGACGGCGAACGGGTCGGCGCCGGCCGGGGCGGAAGCGGAGAGGGGACCGGCCGGACCGGTGGGACCGGCGGCGCGGTCGAGCGCGGACGGTTCGGCGCCACGGTCGGCGGCGCCGTGCTCCGTCCCGCGGACGGAGTCGTCGGGGCCGCCGGGGCCGCCCGTGGTGCGGGCGGGGCCGCTCTCGGGGCCCGCCGGGTGGCCGTGCGGCGCGGACTCCGTCGTACGGGCGGCGGGCCGGGACCCGACCGCATGGACGTGCGACGACTCCGCCGTGCCGGCCGGGGTGGTGCGCTCCGCCGTACGGGCGTGCTCCCCGGAGTCGTGCTCCGCGCGGGCGTGGAGTGTCGCCTCGGCCGTGCGGGGCGCCGGGATCCCGACGCCGGCCGGGTAGGCGGGGGTGGCGGGCTCGGCCGTGGTGTCCGGCTCGGCCCCGATGGTCGCCGGAGCCTCGGACGGGGCGGGATCGGCGAGGGATGCCGGCTTCGCCGTACGGGCGGAGATACCGGTTTCGACGGCACGGTCGGAGGAAGCGGTTACAGCGCCATTTCCGGAGGAAGCCGAATCGGTTCCGGGCGTAAGGCTGGAGGAACCGTTTTCCGCCGGACGGGTCGAGGTAGCGGTTTCGTCGGTTTCGGCGGAAGTGCCTGTCACCGTCGTGGCGCTGGCGCTGGCGGTGGTGGTGCGCGTGGGGTCCTCGGTGCCGGCCACCGGAGTCAGTGGGGTCTCGGCCTCTCGTTCGCCCGGGGACGGGTCACGGCGGGGGACCCGGCGCGGGAGCGCGGTCGGATCGTCCTCGTTCGTGGCCCAGGACGGAACCGTGGACGGGATCGAGGACGACGGCGAGGGGCCGGCCGCGGGGGCCGACGGTGCGGCGAGCGCCGCCGTGGCCGGGGAGGTGCCGGTGTGGGCAGGCCTGCCCACCGGGCCCAGCTCGCTCATCGCCAGGAGCAGCGTCGACGGGATCATCACCTCGGCGGTCACGCCGCCGCCCGGGGTGCGGGAGAGGGTGACGTCGACGTCCCAGCGGCGGGCCAGCGCGCCGACCACGAACAGGCCGAGCACCTTCGTCGGGACGACGTCGAGGCGTTCGCGGCGCACGAGGCGGGAGTTCTCCTCGGCGAGACGCTCGGCGCTCATGCCCAGACCGTGGTCGGCGACGGTGATCGAGGCGCCGTCGGCGTCGGAGCCGACCACCACCTCGACGGGACTGCCCTCGGGCGAGAACGACACGGCGTTCTCCAGGAGTTCGGCGATCATCAGCGTGAGGTCACCGATGATGTCGGGCTCCACCAGAGCCTCGGTCGCGGCACGCAGCTGAACCCGCTGGAAGCCCTCGATCTGGCCCAGCGCGGCGCGTACGACGTTGGTGAGCTCGGTCGGCCCGGCGTCCAGGACGGTCTCGCGGATGCCGGCCAGCAGCATCAGACTGTCGGCGTTGCGGCGCAGGCGGACCGCGATGTGGTCGATGGAGTAGAGGCGTTCGAGCAGCGCCGGGTCGGTCTCGCCGCGCTCCACCGCGTCGATCAGCGCAAGTTGACGGGTCGTCAGGTTGCTGACGCGGCGCCCGACGTTGCCGAACATCTCGGCGACGTTGCGCCGGCTGAGCACCTGGCGTTCCAGCAGCGCGGCCGCGGTGGTCTGCACGTTGTTGAAGGCCTCGGCGAGTTCACCGATCTCGTCGTCCGCAGTGACCGGCAGCTCACGCAGCCGCGGGGGCCCGGACTCCTCGGCGTCGTCGTCGGCGACGCGGGCGAGTTCGCGGCCCGCGACGTCGGCGACCTCCTGGGCGGCCCCCGTCAGCGCCAGCACCGGGCGGACCACGGAGCGGCGTACCAGGATGGAGAAGGCGATCCACAGGACGAAGCTGAGCAGCGCCAGGCTCAGCAGCAGGCCCGCGCGCCACTGGGCGCTGGAGGCGGTGTCGTCGGCCCGGTCGGCGATCTGGTCGATGAGCGACGCGGTGATCTTCAGCCGGGTCCGCGCCTGGGCGCTGTAGTCGGGGTAGGAGGCGATCGCCGCCCGGAACGCCGTACGGATGTCGGCCTTGGACTCGGCCTGCAACGCGCTGGGGTCCACGGCCAGTTCGGCGTAGTGCTGGCCGATCGAAGCCTGCGAGGAGTTGTGCTCGATGCCGCCGAACTCTTCGTTCTGCGTCTCGTTGGCGAATCGCTCGAACCGCTGGGCCTGGTAGGTGAACAGCTCGTAGGAGCCGACCGCGCCGGTGAACTCGATGAGCGCGTTGCTGTCACCGGTCCGGGCGGAGAACACGCCCGTCTCGAAGGCGCCGTGTGCGGCGTCGGCGCGCAGCAGCGAGTCGAGGAGGTTGCCGGTGAAGGTCGTCGCGAGGTCGGCGTCGCGCTCCAGGCCCAGGCCGTCGATGAGGCCGTCGGCCGCGCCCGAGTACGCCGGGTCGATGTTGTCGGCGGGCAGATAGCCCTGCTCGATGGTGGCCCGCAGGCCGGCCAGGCCCTGGACCTCCTTCAGCGCCTGCACCTCGGTGTCCGGCAGCCGGTCGCCGAAGGCGTCGACCACCTTCTGCACCTGCGCGTCCACGGCGGCCTGGGCCTGCCGGTAGCCGTCGGTGGAGGGGGTGCCGCCGTCGAACGACGCCTCGTGCCGCACGGAGAGCAGGATCGCCTGCTGGTGCTCGTCCTGCAGCTCGGCGACGAGCTGGGCGACCTGGGCACTGTCACGCACCAGTTGGGCGGCGTCCTCCGCGCGGTTGGACTCCTGCACCAGGTCGACGATGAGGTACGTCAGCAGCAGCGCGATGACCGTCAGCGGGATACCGACGAGTACGTTCAGCTTGCGCTGGAAGGGCCACCGATCGGCGAATCCCCGCAGACCCCGGCGTGCGGACGTGGGTGCCGAGGATGCCGACCGGGCGGGCGCGTCCACCTCTTTCGTGGACACCGGGCCTCCTTCAAGGGGGTGCTGCGAGCGTGCAAGGGGCGTTTGCATGCATGCCGACTTTCTGCACACACGTGTCCGAATGTGAACGATACGGAAGCGGCCCCCGTACACCGCTGTGGCCGGCGCCGACTGCTGTGGCGGACGCCAACTCCGGCGAGACTATCGCCTATTCGAACGGTCGAGCGCGTCGCCCTACGTCAAGAATCCATTACGAAGCGGTGTACCAGGGCCGTCCGGGGGCCTCCAAAGGGGTACACAGGTGATCTTCCGATCCGCGCGTAAGCGATCACGGATCGAAGCCAATCGGTAACCCGGCTTCTCTTGACTGATCAAGAAGCGGGTGGATTGGATCAGGCCAGAGTGTTTGAGTTCTCATCAACCCCCCAGCTCGGAACGGGAACCGTGACTACCAACGCCCACAGCAGCAGGTCCTTCAGGAACCACCCAGGTGCGGCGGCCGTCGCCCTCGCGGCGGCGACGGTCCTGCTGGCGGGATGCTCCTCGTCCGACGACACCTCCGACCCGCTCGCCGGCGACAAGGCGGCCGGCGACACCGTGGTCGTCGGCTCCAACAACTTCGCCGAGAGCATCCTGATCGCCGACATCTACGGCGAGGCCCTGAAGGCCAAGGGCATCAAGGTGTCCTACAAGCCCAACATTGGCAGCCGTGAGACCACGTACGGCCTGCTCAAGAACGGTTCCATCACCGTCCTGCCGGAGTACAACGGCTCGCTGCTGGCCTACCTGGACGCGAAGGCCGAGCAGACCTCGCTCGCGACCGTGAACGCCGCGGCGAAGGCCAAACTCGACTCCAAGCTGACGCTGCTGGAGTCGTCGCCGGCCGAGGACAAGGACTCCGTCACGGTCAACGCGGCGACCGCGAAAAAGTACAACCTCACCGCGACGTCCACGCTCGCCGACCTCAAGGACATCGCGCCGGAGCTGGTCCTCGGCGGTTCGCCCGAGTTCCAGACCCGCCAGCAGGGCATCCTCGGCCTGGAGTCGGTGTACGGGCTGAAGTTCAAGTCCTTCAAGGCGCTCGACGCGGGCGGTCCGCTGACCCAGGCCGCGCTGAAGAAGAACACCGTGCAGGCCGCGGACATCTTCACCACGGACCCGACCATCACCAAGGAGAAGTTCGTCGTTCTCCAGGACCCGGAGAACCTCTTCGGGTTCGCGAACGTGACCCCGCTGGTCTACAAGAGCGGGCTCTCCCAGGAGGGCATCGACGCGCTCAACGCCGTCTCCGCCAAGCTCGACACCAAGGCCCTGCTGGACCTCGACTCCCAGGTGCAGCTGGAGAGCAAGGACCCGCTGGACGTCGCCAAGGCCTGGCTGAAGTCGGCCGGCCTCGGCTGAGGTTCCACCGGATCACGTGAACCGCTGGAAACAACAGCAAACGGACCGGTCCGGGTTCCTCCGCACCGCGGGGGCGCCCGGACCGTCCTGAACGGAACCACCCTCACCGTCGGCGAGCTGATCGCGCTCGTCGACGGTGCGGCCGTGCCCACGGTGGCGCCCGAGGCCCGTGAGCGGGCCGCCCACTCCTGGCGCACGGCGCAGGCCCTCGCCGCCGCCGGACGGCTGTACGGCCGCGGCACCGGCGTCGGCGCACAGCGCTCGGTGCCGGTCGACGAGGGCGACGAGGCCGCGCACGGCCTGCGCCTGCTGCGCAGCCACGCGGGCGGAGCGGGCGCTCCGCTCCCCGCCCGCCAGGTCCGCGCCATGCTCGCGGTACGTGCCAATCAGCTCCTCGCCGGCGGCTCCGGCATCCAGCCCGCCCTCATCGACGCCCTCGTCGACGCCCTCCGTCTCGGCGTCCACCCGGCGGTCAACGAGTACGGCGCTGTCGGAACGGGTGACTTGACCGCGCTGGCCCAGACCGGCTTGACGCTGATCGGCGAACGGCTCTGGCTCGGCGTGGATTTGGACGGCTCGGAGAAAACGCTGGGGTCACACGGCGAGCCGCAGCCGGAGCGGGAGCTGGACCTGGCGCCGAAGCCGGAGCCGAAGCCGGAGCCGGAGCCGAAGCCGGAGCCGGAGCCGAACTCGGGGTGGGTCGGCCCGTCACCGAGGGGTGTGACGGCTGTCGCCGCAGCCGCCGGTGGCGAGTTCGCCACGGCTGCGCCGTACGTCGCCGCCCCCGCCGTTCGGCTTGTCACTCTGCCCGGACCCGCCGCCGAAACCGTCTACGTCCCCGTTTCCGCCCCGGTGACGGCAGTCGCCCCCGTTCCCGGTGTCACCACCACCGGCTTCCCCGCCGGGCTCCCGGCCCCGGTCGTCCTTCAGCCCGGTGACGCGCTGGCCCTGCTCAGCAGCAACGCCCTCGCGCTGGGGCAGGCCGCGCTCACCCAGCGTGAGCTCGCTGTGTTGCTGCGGGCCACACACGCCGTCGCCGCCCTTTCCCTTGCCGCGGTGTCCGGCTCACCGGAGGCGTACGCCGCGCCGGTGCACGCCCTGCGGCCCTATCCCGGCGCGGCCCGCGCGGCGGGTGAGGTGCGGCGGCTGCTCGGCCTGTCCGACCGGCCGAGGCGTCGCCAGGGCCGGCGCATCCAGGACCCCTTCGGGTTCCGTGCCTTCCCGCAGACGCACGGCTGCGCCCTGGACGCCTGCGAGCGACTTCGGGAAGTCATCGAGGTGGAGATCAACTGTCCGTCGGAGAACCCCCTCGTGGATCCCGACGGCACCGCGGCCTACCACCATGGCGGCTTCTTCGCCGCGCCCCTGGGCCTCGCCCTGGATGCCGCGAACCTCGCCCTGCTGCAGACCGCGCAGCTCTCCGCCGCTCGTCTGACGGCGCTCGGCGACCCCGGGCTTACCGGCCTGCCCCCGTTTCTCGGCGGGGGACCCGCGGCCAGCTCGGGCACGATGATCCTGGAGTACACCGCCAACTCCGCGCTGGCGGAACTTCGTTCGGCCACGACGCCCGCTTCGGCGGGCCACGCCGTCCTGTCGCGAGGTCTGGAGGAGGCCGCCAGCTTCGCCGGACAGGCCGCCCGCCAGACCTCGCGGGCAACGGACGCCTACACCAACGTCCTCGCATGTGAACTCGTGGTTGCCGTGCGGGCTTTGAGGATGCGCCCGGCCCGGGCGGAGTCGCTGCCGGCGCCGGTCGCGCCCCTCGCCGCGACGACGGCCGGCCTTCCCTCGGGCACGGAAGACCGGCCGCTGACCGGCGATGTGGCGGCGGCGGCCGAACTGCTGCCGCAGCTGGCCGAGTTGTGAGCCGGTCGATCCGGGCACGGCCGGCTCCGGTGACGGGTATCGCTCAGTACCCCACGTAGAACGTCGCGTCCTGCTTCTCGGAGGTCGTCGAGACCGGGTCGATGCGCAGTACGTAGTTCGCGTGCCGGATGTAGCGCGTCGGGTTGTTGTAGGAGCGGAACGACGCCCATCCGGAGTCCGCCAGGCCCGCCGTGCGGTAGAAGGTCGCGTCACCGGCGAAGGTCGATGTGCCGTCGTTGGCGTCGAGTTGGAGCTGATAGTTGTAGTGCCGCAGGTACCGGGTCGGGTAGTTCACCGACTGGAAGGAGACCCCGGTGCTGTCGGCCAGGCCGGGGACGAGCTTCCACTGCGAGTCGGTGTACAGGTCGAAGGGGTACGTGTCGATGCGGCCGACGTAGTTGGCGTGGCGGACGTAACGGTCCGGGTAGTTGTAGGACTTGAGCCGGTTCCAGGCGGGGGCGCCCCACTTGGCGACGAGGTTGCTGTACTGCGTGCTGGTGATCGTCGTGACACCGCAGTGCTTGGAGTTGACCGGCTGGGTGTACGTCTTCTGGTCGAGCGCGGTCCAGGTGCCCGCGGAGAGGTCGGTGGACTGCCAGGCGTAGAAGACGCCGTTGGGCGTGTAGGTGTCTCCCCAGAGCCACCAGGTGCTGGAGGTCAGCGACTTGACGAGGGTCGGCGCCTCGGTGCCGCCATGGGCGACGCCGGTGTTGAAGACCGTGAAGCTGCCGGGGTCGAGTGAACTGGACCGCGCGCCCACCAGCGTCTGGTCCTTCTTGAAATAGAGGTAGTTGACGCCGTTCACCCCTACGGCCATGTCCCCGTCGATCACGTCGTAGCCGGGGTCGAAGAAGACCTGGGGGGCAGAGGCGGTGACGAAGTCGGTGGTGTAGTTGACCATGATCACGTTGTGACCGCTGCTGTTCACGGCGGAGTAGATGAGCGCGTACTGTCCCCGGCCCGCGTCCCAGAACGCCTCCGGCGCCCAGCTGTGGGTGTTCATGTCGTGCAGCTTCAGCCGGTGGTAGCCGGTGAAGGTGCGCAGGTCGGTCGAGTTCCACACGTGCACGTACTGGCTGACGTAAGTCCAGTCGGTGCCCTTGAGGTCGGTGGCGATCACCACGTAGGTGCCGTCCTGCTTGCGCAGGATGAACGGGTCGCGCAGTCCCAGCGCGCCCTCGGTGGGCGTGACGACGGGGTTGTTCTGGTTCAGCGGCATCCACTGCAGCCCGTCCGTGCTGACGGCGAGGTGGAGGCCGTAGTCGGTGCCGGCGCCGAGGCTGGTCGATTCGGTGAAGTAGCCCATCACATAGGCCGAGTCGGCCGCGTGGGCGGACGGGACGCCGAGGGTGAGGGCCAGGGGGACGGAGGCGGCCGCGCCCAGGATGAGGCGGCGGGAGGGGTTGGGGGTCATATGCGCTCCAGGGATGCGGGGTGCCCTTTGATGCCGACCGATGGTTCGAAATGCCGAACCAGGTTCGGTGAGTCGGTCAGAAAGTAGGGACGTGCGGGGAACAGGTCAATCACTGGGACACGCTTGGCGGTTTCCCGCCATGCACCTGTGGATGGCCTACGAAAATTCCCGCGATCTTGTCGCCGGTCCGGGCTACTCTCGGCGACCGTGAACAGGAGACGGCGGAAGAAACTGACGAAGCGTCTGTTGTCGGCGGTGATGTTCGAGGGCGGTCCTCAGGTCGACCGGCTGCTGCGGGCCGGCGCCGACCCCTCGGCCCCCGACATCGAAGGAACAACTCCGTTGTACGCGGCTTGCGTTCAGGGAGCCGCCGACGCCGCGCGCAGGCTGCTCGAGGCCGGTGCGCCGCCCGACGCGGAGAGCGCGGGCCTGGGCGCCGAGGGAACCCCGTTGTGCGCGGCGGCGTGTTGGGGCCACATCGACGCGGTCCGCACCCTGCTCGCCCACGGCGCCGACCCCAACCTGCGCGAGGACCACGGCACCGGGCTGACCCCACTCGAGTGGGCGACCGCGGGACCGCATCCGGAAACGGTTGCCGCACTGCGTGCCGCGGGAGCCCACTGACGGACGGAGTCCTGGATACTCGCAGGTCGAGCAGTCGAGCAGTCGAGCAGTCGAGCAGTCGGGCGGTCTTTGATTGTGTGGCTCGGGCGGCTCGGGCGGTCGATCAGTGTGCTGGGCTCGGCTGGAGTGTGACGTCCTCGATCAGCCGGTCGATCAGGGCGATCAGTACGTCCCGGCACGAGTCACGTTCCCGCGCGTCGCACAGCAGCACGGGAACATGGGACGGCAACGCCAACGACTCCTTGATCTCCTCCGTCGGATACGGGTGCAACCCGTGGAAACCGTTTACCGCGACGACGAACGGTATGCCCCGGCGTTCGAAGAAGTCGATCGCGGCGAAGCTGGACTCCGGCCTCCGAACATCGATGAGCACCACCGCCCCCAGGGCGCCGATCGCCAGGTCGTTCCACATGAACCAGAACCGCTGCTGGCCGGGCGTGCCGAAGAGATACAGCACCAGATCGTCGCCGATGGTGATCCGCCCGAAGTCCAGGGCCACGGTGGTGGACCGCTTCTCCTCGATGCCCTTGAGGTCGTCCACCTCCAGCCCGGCGACGGTCAGCGGCTCCTCCGTGCGCAACGGCGCGATCTCGCTGACCGCCCCGACCATGGTGGTCTTTCCGACGCCGAAGCCGCCGGCGATGAGGATCTTCACCGTGTCGGGTGCCGCGGCCGGCCCGGGGCTGAGGGCGGTGGGAGCGGTGGAATCAGATCCGGCCAAGGCCGTCCCTCACTTTCTCCAGCAGATCGAGATCCGGGGTGCCGGTGACGGGACGAGGTGGCCGGGCCGTGATCAGGCCCGCCTCCAGCAGGTCGCAGAGCATGATGACGACCACGCTCACCGGCAGGTCGAGATGGGCCGCGAGTTCCGCCACGGCGAGCGGCCGGGCGCACAGCCGCAGGATCCGGGTGTGCTCCGGCTGCGGCCGCGCGGCCCGCTCGGGCGGCGGGTCGACCGCGGTCACCGTGGTGATGAGCGTGAAGTCGGCACGGCTGGGCCGGGTCCGGCCACCGGTGAGGGTGAACGGCCTGACGAGTCTTCCCGCTTCGTCGCCTCCGCTCACCTCACCCGCCGTTGGTGCGGACGGCGGGACCGACATGGGCCCGCGGTGCCGCGCTGAGGTGCTCGCCGATCTTCTTCACCAGCATGTTCATCTGGTACGCCACCACGCCCACGTCCGCGTTCTTCCCGGCCAGTACGACGAGATGGGCTCCCGGGCCGGCCGAGGTGAGGATCAGGTAGCTGTTGGCCATCTCGATGAGTGCCTGGCGCACCGGACCGCCGCGGAAATCCATGCTGACGCCCTTGCTGAGACTCATCAGGCCGGACGCGGTCGCCGCGAGCCGTTCGGCGTCCTCGCGCAGGAAGCCGGTGGACTTGCTCACCACCAGCCCGTCCTCGGAGAGAACGACGGCCTGGTTCACGTCGGCGACCCGGTCCACGAGACCGGTGAGGAGCTGGTCGAGCTGGGTGTTCGTGCCGGGGATGGAGCGTGTCATCGCGAAGTCCTTCATGAGCGGTCGGCGGACGGTGTCGGGGTCTGGGAGGTGTTCGCGGCGGTGACCGGCGGGCCGGGGGCCTCCTCGGTGGATGGTTCCTGCGGGTCGTCGGGCCAGGGGCCGGCGTCGGCGTGTGCTCGCAGCGTGCCTCGCTGGAAACCGGCGAGGGAAGAGGCCGCGCGCTCCGCGGTGAAGTCGTCCGGGCAACCGTCTTCCTCGACGGCCGCGGCGGATGAGGCGTCCTCGCGCAACTCGGTGGCGAGGCTGGTCTGCGGAACCCTGCGGGGCAACGGGGTGAGACCTTCGGGTCGAGCGGCCGTACCCGGGGTCCGGGCCGTGGCGGTCGCCACCCCGCTCGCCCGGAGGCCCCCACGACCCGCGACGTCCGGCGCACCTGGCCCGGAGGCGGACGCACCGGACGGGGCCGTCACGCCGTCCGACGGGAGGAGAGGCGAGGGGCTCGCCGAGGACGCGACGTTCGTCGAGGACGCGACGTCCGTAGGGGACGAGGAGCCGGCCGGGTCCGGCGAGTCCGGCGCGGGGTCCTCCGAGGCCGGTCGGCTCAGTGCCGGGTCCCACCTACTGGCCGATAGGGCCGATGAGGTCGATGAGTCGGGCGCCGGGACGGAGGCGCCGCTTGCCGGGAAGGGCGACGCGGCTGGTTCGGTGCCCGACCGGCTGTGCTTCCGTGCCGTGTCCGGTGTGTCCCGCGCAGGTGACGGGAGGTCCGTGTCCGGGGAGGGGGAGCCGGCGGTCGCCGGCACGCCCGAGTACTCCGCCGCCGGGGCCGACGAATCTGGGGCCTCGCGGACCACGACGTCGTGCGGGACCAGCACGATCGCCGTGGTCCCGCCGTACGGTGACGAGCGCAGGGTGACGGCGATCCCGTGCCGGGTCGCCAGCTGGGCGATCACGAACATGCCCAGCCGCAGGTCGTCGGCGAGCGCCACCACGTCGAACTGGGGCGGGACCGCCAACTGCGCGTTGAACGAGGTGTAGTCCTCCTCGGACATGCCGAGGCCGCGGTCCTCGACCTCGATCGCCAAGCCCCTGGCCACCAGCGCGGCCCGTACGCCGACCGGGCTGGGTGCCGGCGAGTAGGACGTCGCGTTGTCGATGAGCTCGGCGAGCAGATGGATCACGTCCGCCACGGCGGGTGGCGCGATGTACACGTCCTCCTCGGTGTGCACCTCGGCCCGCCGGTACTCGGCGACCTCCCCGACGGCACTGCGCAGGATGTCGATCAGCGCCACCGGCTCGGTCCAGCTGCGACCCGGTCGGCCACCGCTGATGATGACGAGGTTCTCCTCGTAGCGGCGCAACTGGCTTGCCGTGGAGTCCAGTTCGTACAGCCCGTTGAGGACGTCCGGGTCCTGGTGCTGCCGCTCCAGTGCGTCGAGCTTGCTGAGCTGGAGGTTGACCAGGTTCTGGCTCTGCCGGGCGATGCCCAGGATGACCTTCTGGAATCCGCGCCGGGTGTCGGCGAGTTCGACCGCGGTGTGCACGGCGGTGCGCTGCGCGGTGTTGAACGCCGCGGCCACCTGGCCGAGTTCGTCGCCGCCGTAGTCCAGCGGAGGGGTCGCCGAGTCCACGTCGACCGTCTCGCCCCGGTCCAGCCGGGCCACGACGTCCGGGAGCCGTTCGTGCGCCAGGCTCAGCGTGGCCATCCGCAGCCCGTGCAGCCGCCGGGACAGCGAGCGGGTGATACGCCAGGACATGCCGACGCACAGCAGCAGGGCGACGAGACCGCCGGCGCTGAGCGAGGCGGCCGTGATGAGCAGTTCGCGCGCTTCGTCCGCGCTGTGCTGGAGCAGCGCCGTGGTCTGTAGCCGGATCAGCCCCGAGTACTGGTCGGAGACCTCGATGAGCGCGGCGCGCCACTCTTTCTGCACGTCCGGCAACGCGGTGTCACCGTTTTCGCCCTGTTTCGCGCGGGCCGCGAGCACCTTGTTCTCCACGGACTCCAGGATCTGCCACTGGTAGCTCGTGAGGATCTTCTCGGTCTGCGCCTTCGCGGTGCCGGTGAGGGAAGGGACGATCTGGTCCTGTACGAGCCAGCGCCGGGTGTTCACCAACTGGGCGAAATCCGCCCACGTCTTCTCGTCCATCCGCTGTCGGGGCCCGGCGAGCGTGAGCTGGAGGTCCTCCTCGGAGACCAGTTCGGCCGCGTGTTCCAGGGCGATGAGCGGTCCGGCCTGCGAGGTGAGGTCGCCGTCGTCGACCTGGGACAGCTCCTGGAAGGCGTGGATCTGGTCGTCGATGATCGACGTGTACTGGTCCAGTGCCTGGGCGGCGGTGATGTCGACGGGGTCGTCCACCTGGCCACGGTAGTACTCCAGGCTGCCCACGGAGGCGACGACCGAGTACATCCGGTCCCTGACACGGTCGGACGCCTGCTGGATGTCGTCGGACCGGGCGACGAGCTTGGCGACCGCCGCGTCCGTCCTCTCGCGCTGTGCCTCCAGCGCGGCCCGGGAGCCGGCGGGCCGCGAGGCCAGCCACACGGCGGACAGACTGCGCTCCTGCTGGAGCATGAGTGTCGCCTCGGTGCCCATGGCACCGGTCGACCGGCTCAGTTCGGTCTGCGCGCGCAGCCGCAGCCCCTCCGCGAACATCTGGGTCGTCGTCACACCCCACATGGCGGCGAGGGTGACGCTGGGCACCAGGGCCAGCAGGATCAGGGAGAGACGTATGGAGCCGAGACGTCGGCGCCGGGCACCTGTCCGTGGAGACATAGTCGTCCTAGAGCGATCAGCGGGGGGGGGGGGAGGGGGAGGAGAAGCGGGGGAGATGGGGGGAACGGTCCGGTCAGCGGGTGCCGGCAGCGGCGAAGCGGGCGACTTCGGCGACGTTGGTCTTCGTGACGAAGGCCGGGCCCGTCAGTACGGGCGACACACCGCCGCCGCTGAGGTTGCCGTTGGTCTTGTAGAGCCAGAGCCCGTCGACTGCCAAGTAACCCTGAAGATAAGGCTGTTGATCCACCGCGAACTGCACGCTGCCGTCACGGACGGCCGTGACCAGGTCCTTGTTGAGGTCGAAGGTGGCGACCTTGGCCTTGCTGCCGGCCTTACCGGTCGCCTGCACCGCGGCAAGGGCGAACTGCGCCCCGTTGGCGATGACTTCGTCGATGTCGGGTTCCTGCCGCAGTCGTGCCGCCAAGGCGGCGGTCATGGCGTCCATGTCCGTTCCGTCGACGTAGAGCATCTCGGTCTCGCCGGTGAACGTCTTCTTCACGCCCGCGCAGCGCGCCTCCAGGGCGATGTTGCCCCGTTCGTGGATGACGCACAGGGCGTGCTTGGCGCCGAGGCCGTCGAGTTTGTCGCCGACGGCGCGGCCCGCGACGCTCTCGTCCTGACCGAAGTACTCCAGAAGTCCCGCCGAACGCCAGGCGTCGATACCCGAGTTGAGCCCGACCACGGGTATGCCGGCCGCCTTGGCCCCGGCCACCGGACTCTTCATGGCCTGCGGTTTGGCGAGGGTCACCGCGATGCCGTCGACCCGGTCGCTGATCGCGTCCCGCACCAGCTCGGCCTGGCCGGCGGCGTCGGGGTCGCTGGCGTAGGTCAGGTCGACGCCGTCCTTGGCGGCCGCGGCCTCGGCGCCCTTGCGCACCAACTCCCAGAAGTCGTCGCCCTCGGCGCCGTGGGTGACCAGGGTGATCTTGACGCGGTCGGCCGAGCCGCCGGCCGCGTCCATGTCCGAACCGGACGACGTGGTGCCGGAGCAGCCGGTCAGCAGGAGGAGGCAGCAGGCCGCGGCCAGGGCGGTGAGGCGAACGGATCCGAGGGGAACGGGAGCGGAGGGAGCGGGGAGGGGAGTGTTCATGGGGGGCTGCACCTCGCTGTGCGGCAGAGCAGGGAGGACGGGGCGAGCGCCGCCGGAGCGAGGGGGTGTGCACCGGCGAGAGGCATTCGTTGGCTCGGAGCCAACCGTGTGTGACCGCTGGTAGTCAAGTGACAACCACATGGGGTGAGGTGCTGCTGCCGCATTGTGATCCGGGACCGTGCGGCGAGGACCGAAGGGAGCGTATCCACAGTTGAATTGACTGATCGTCAATCTGTGGGCGCGGTTCAGGGCTTGTGGGCCGCTGCACCGTACATCGCGATGTCCGCGTCGCGGACGACCTCCGTGCCAGTGCCGTCGGGACGCCGGTGATGGACCTGGTCGCGGTTGGCACGCATGTGGACGGGGAGCGCGGGCCACTCCCGGACCATCGCGTCCCCGGCCTCACGGTCCGCCGGGAAGTGGTCCCTGCCGCCGATGATGTGGTCGTAGATCCGAGCGGAGTGCGCGGTCCCGGTGTCGACGGCGTCGTTCACCGGGCTGGTGTCGGCGCCGGTCATCCCGCCGCTGTCCCTTGCGTCGCTGTCCATACCTCCCAACCTTCCACTGATGACGGACGGCCGAGCCGGAAAGCGCGTTTCTGCGCCCTGCGCCGCCCGTGCCGATCGCCGCCGTCGTCTTCATCGGGATGTACGGCTCGAAGAAGCTGCCGGACACGGCACGGGCCCTCGGCAGGTCGATGCGGAACTCAAGAGCGAGGCCGAGGCGAGGAAGGACGCGACGGGGCCGGAGCACGGCACGGAACCACTACGGCGCGAAACGGCACGGAACCGCTGCCGAGGACGGCATGGCGAATGACACGGCGAACGCCACCACGAACCCGGCGCAGACGGTGACCGCCCCGGCGGGGCCTTCCACGACGGCACACTGAAGGCTCCGAAGGCCCCCGAAGGACCTGAGGCCCCCGAAGGCTCCGAAGCCCGCGGAAGCCTCGAAGGCCCCGAAGTCGCAGACGCTCCGCAGCACCCGGAAGCTTTGAAGGCCCAGAAGGCCCAGAAGGCCCAGAAGCCCGAAGATCGGCCCAGCCCTCGCCCCCCCCGGGTTTTCCTCCGGTCCTTCTCGAGCTTCTCCCGCTCTCCCGCTCTCCGGGTCCGCCGGGTCCGCCGGGTCCGCCGGGTCCGCTTGGTCCTCCTGGCTCTCCTAGCCCTCCTCGCTCTCCCCCGCTTCGTCCTCTTCCTCTTCCTCGAAGAAGTCACCGATCTCGTCGACCACTTCGGCCGCCAACAAGCCGCCGACGAACCCCACGCCCAGTCCTGCCGCGCCCGCGGCGACCGCCGCGCCCACGCCGGGGCCGGAGCCGTGGACGGCGAGGTGGTCGGTGTGCGGTGCGGAGCGGACGTACGCCTGCGCGCCGTACGCCTCCCGGTGCTCGGTCAGCCGGCGGATCCAGCCGTCGACCTCGCTGTTCCAGCCGAGGACGGGCACGTCCTCGTGGCGCACGGTGAAGCGGGTCAGCGCGTCATGGCCGGGGGTGAGCGGGCCGCCTCGCTTGTCGGCCTCCAGCACGACCTCCAGGCCGGACGCGGTGGTGAGGAAGGTCAGCTCGATCTCGGTCACCGCGTGCGCGTACCGCGGGGGCGGGGTCAGCTCGATCTCCTGGTAGAACGGCAGCCGTTGGCCCGTACCCCCGATGCGGCCGCGCTCCAGGTCGGCGGAGCGGAAGCCGAAGCCGAGCTGTCCGAACGCTTCGAGGACCGCCTCCTGGACAGGCAGGGGACGGACGATGAGCGGGTCGAGATCGCCCCGGTCGCGGGCGTCGGCCACCGCGAGCTCGGTGCGTACGCCCAGGACGACGCCCAGCGGCTGCCCGTACAGCTCGGTGACCGGCGTCTCCCAGGGCACCGTGACCGAGAACGGCACACTGCGTTCCTCGTCCGCACCGAGTGGGAAACCCCCACCGACGACATACCGCTCGAAGGCGACGGTGCCCTCGCTCTCGCCTTCCTCATGTTCCGCCTCGACGCGTGCCAGCAGCTCCAGGCCGATCTCCTCGATCTCCACGGCCGTGCCGCCGCCCCGCAGCCGGACCTGACCCGAAAGCGCCCCACCGGGCAGCACCGCCTCGCAGTCGAGCACCGTGTCCACCGAGGGGCCGCCTACGCCGATCGCCCCGAGCAGCCGTTTGAACACCATGCCGCTGTCGCTCCTTCACGCCGAACCCATTGCCTCGAACCCATCGCAGTGATCTTCCGCTGAACTCGTCGCGACGGCAAAGAAGTTCCCAAGTCACCTGTTCGAATGACGTGCGGTGGCGGGGTGACGAAAACCGGCGGGGCCGGGCGCGGCCTGCTGTGCGCAGGTCGTCCCGGCCCCGCCGGTGAAGTGACGAACGGCAGTGACTTCCGTCCGCGCGTCAGGTCCGCGAAGGTCCGTGAAGGTCCGTGAAGGTCCGCGAAGCCGTGGGTCAGGCGGGCTTCCCCGCTCCGGGGAACGGGCCCTCCTGGCGGACCGACTCGGCCTTGTGTTCCGTCCGTGTCTGCTTGCGCCGCTGTCGGCGGCTCTGGCGCGGTTCCTGGTCGGGCAGCCAGCCGAAGGACAGGCTGCTGCCCACGGCACCCATCAGAAGACCGATGACGAAGCCGCCGATGTTGGAGGTGAGCCAGGTGCCCAGGGAGAGCAGGATGGCGATGATCGAGTAGAACAGCCGCTGGGTCGGGTTGAAGAGGATCAGCAGACCGCAGACCACCATCAGGGTGGGCAGGAGGTAACCCGCCAGGCCCTGCATACCCACATGAAGGATCACCGGGAGCGGTGCCTTCATGGTCACGAGTATCTCGGCGCCGCCCAGGACGAGCAGTACGCCGCCCGCGAAGGGCCGGTGGCCTCTCCACTCCCGGAAGCGGTCCCGCCACTGGGTGAAGGTCATTACTTGCAGCCCTCGCTCGAGAAGCTCATCTTCAGGCCGGGAAGCTTGAAGACGGCCGCGGTGGCCGCGTAGTTGTGCTGGTACAGGTCCTTGATGACGACCGTGTCGGCCTGCTGGCCGTAGACGCCCGCGGGACCCTGGATCGGGACCTTGTCGAAGGTGCTGGAGTCGCGGCCGATCTCGATGTTGTTGAACTCGGCGTCGCCCGAGATCTCGTCGGAGTCGATGGCCAGGTTCTTCACGCTCACCGGGGTGGATCCGCCGCCGGCCCTGAGGATGAGCTGGATGCCACCGAGGTCGACGCTCTGGCACATGTTGGTGATCTTGCCGTTCTTCACGACCGAGGTGACGACCAGGACCTGGCCGCCGGTGTCGCCCTGGTTGGGGCTGTTCTCGATCATGTTGTCCAGGCCGCCGAACTGGGCGAAGCCCTGACCGTCGAGCCGGTCGGCGGTGACGACGAAGGGCATCCCGGAGATCGCGAACTGGACGCCCAGGGCGCCCTGCGCGGTGAGGACCGCGAGCCCCGCGGCGATGAAGGTGGCGGGCACCGCCATGACGGCGGCCCGGCGCAGCCGGACCCGGCCGCGTCTCTCTGCGGAACCGCTTTCGGGGTTCTCGGGGGTGTGGTCGGCGGACGAATTGACGTCCGGGGACGAGGCCATGTCTGCTCCCATGCACTTGGTCATGCGGGTTGGGCTTCAGTGGCACGTTGTCCTGGCGCGGACAGCGGCTGCCGCGCACGCCCCCTCGCGACTCCCGGAAACCGCAAGGGCTTTCTGGTTACGCAGCAGTAGCCGACGAGGAAGTTACCGATGGTTACACCGGCCGGTCAAGGGAGATGTGGAAAAAGAGTGTTCATTATGTGCCGCCTGCTGATCGTATGCCGCCGAGGCCTTCCGCATATATCTGCCGAGCCGTCAACTTTGTTTCAGAGCCTTGACGTTGACTGACCATCAGGTCTACAACTCTCCCTGGCTCAGCCGGGATCCGTGGCGCCGGATCCGCAGCGCGGCGACACCGCCGCGCTCCCGGACGCTTTCAGCCAGTACGGGCCACTCGGTCCCGAGCTCGATCCCTCAACGGCACCGGTACGGCCGCTTCCCCCCGCGGACCGCGACCGGTCGCCCCTCCCCGCCCGGCCCGGCCGGAGTCACTCGCCAGTGCCTCCGACCGGTCACCGGCCGGCCGCCGTTGCCGGTCCGTCACGTACGGAGAAGGCGTCACGGGCCGGCGACGGCGGACGCCGATCAGCGTCCCCTCTGTTGCGACCAGCGACGCGCCGGTTCACCCCCCACCAGCCAATCCCCCCAAATAAAGCCCCACTTGAGAAAGAGGCACCCGCATGCTGCGCTCCCGCTCCCTCCTCGCCCTCGCAGGTACCGTCGCCGCCCTCTCGCTCACCGCCGTCACCCCGGCCTCCGCCGCCGGCGCGGTGCTGACGACCGCCAACGGCGACGTCGCCGTCGGTGACGTCCTCAACGCCTCCCTCGCCAGCGGCACGAACGCCACGCTGTACTCCAGCGCGACCGGCACCAGCGGCGTCTCCTGTGCCGCGTCCGGGTTCAGCGCCACCGTCACCGACAACCCCACCGCGCCCGGCACCGCCACCGAGTCGCTCACCGCGCACACCTTCGGCAACTGCACCGCGAACGTCGTCGGCGTGCTCGGCGTCACCAGCATCACGGTCAACAACCTGTCCTACACCACGAGCGTCGCCTCGGACGGCACCGTCACCGTGACCCCGCCGAGCGGCTCCACCATCCAGACCACGGTCGTGCTGCGCACCCTGCTGGGCAGCATCAACTGCGTCTACCGGGCGCCCAGCCTGACCGGCGCGGCGAGCAACGCCGACAACAGCATCACCTTCACCAGCCAGCAGTTCACCAAGGCGTCCGGCTCGTCGCTCTGCTTCGCCAACGGCTACTTCACCGCCAAGTACGCCCCGGTGACCGATGCGGGCGCGGCCGTCACCGTCAACTGAACACCGGCACCGACAACTGAACACCGTCCGTGCGGCTGATCGGCCGACGCACAGGCGGGCTCCGTGCAAACGGAGTTCAGCGTCGACGCAGACGCACGACGAGGGCGGCGCCCCCGGTGAGCACCAACACCGCCGCGGCGCCGCCCGCCAGCATGGGCGCGGACGGCCCGGAGCCGGACCCGGTCGTGGACGCCACCGGGGTGCTCTCGGGACCGGCCGCGGCCGCCTTGGCGGGCGAGGCGCCGGACGCGGTCGCCACCGAAGGATCGGCGGACGGTGAACTCGGCGTCGTGCTCGCGGACGCCGGGGGCGTGGCCGAAGCGGGCGACTTCGTCGTCGGGGCGCTCTCCGGCTTGCTTTGTGAAACCGCTTCCGGGAACACCACGTCCGAGCACGAGTAGTAGGTGTCCGGCGTGCTGCTGTTCTGCCAGATCGTGTAGAGCATCTGGCGCCCTGTCCGGTCGGCCGGCAGCTTCGCCGTGAGGTGATAGGCGCCGTCCTTCAGCGCCGGATCCTTGACCTCGGCGAAGGGAGTCGTCGGCAGGTCGGACCAGGAAAGCGGCTTCGACGGGTCGTACTCCGGCTTCGTCAGATACAGCTTGAACGTGCCGGTGTGCGCGATCGTCGAGGCGTACGTCATGCGCAGCGTCCCGCCCGGCTCGAGCCGGGTCGACGGCCAGTCGGCGCGGGCGAGGTCGAGTCCCTTGTACGCGGACAGGCCGCCGCTGCACAACTGCCCGTCGGGAACGGTCTGCCGGTCGCGGCCGTTCACGTTCGCCACCCGCAGGTTGTCCCACGCGGCGAAAGAGGTGCCGTTGGCGTCGACGGCCGCCCGGCAGGCCGCGGTCCGCGCGTCGGCTCCGCCTTCGGGGGAGCAGGCGAACACCCGGCTGACCGGATCGGTGGGGGCGCCGTGCGCCTGGGCCGGTCCGGCGGCCCACAGGCCCAGCAGGAGCGGGCTCACGGCGGCGGTCGCCAGAACTGCGGTGCGGTGTGCGGTCGTGCGGGGCATCGGGGACGTCTCCTCGGCCGGCGCGGGAACGGTCTGCTGTCAGTACGGGAATCCGGTCCGGCGCGTTCAGTACGTCGTCCGGTGGCAGTCACGCCGTACGGACACGATCAAATCGGACGTTCGCTGACCGATATGGTTCGTCGAGGGTTGGAATTTGGCCGGATCGAGGGTTTCCCCTGTATCCGGATGACTGATCCTTTGCCTATCGTTCCTCCACAGCCGACCCACAGGTAACCCCGACGGGGTCGGTTCCCGCGCCTGGCCGGCCTTTCGCGCTGCTCTTCGACGCACCCCCCGCCGCTTCCCCGCCGAAGCGAATCGACCGCCGCTCCGCCCTGCCCGGAGTCGGTTACGAAAGGCACGCCCTTGCGCACCTCCCCTGCCCTGAGACGGAAACTGATATCCGTCGCCGCGACCTCCGCGGCCCTGCTCACCGCCGCGTCGACGGCCTCGGCCGTCGCCGCCCAGGAAACCGTTTCCCAGGGTTCCGCCGTCCCCGCCGCCCAGACCGAGGCCGCGCCCGGCACCCCGGCCGAGCGCCTCATCGTCGGTTACAAGTCCGCTGCCGCCGAGGCCAGGTCGAACCCGGCCGCCGAGGCCGACGCCGCCGCCAAGGGGGCGAAGACCGGCGAGGACGTCGACTTCCAGCGCCGTCTCGGCACCGGCGCCGCCCTGGTCGACCTGGGGGACGACCTCACGACGGCGGATGTCGCCGACGTGGTCGCCCAGTACCGGGCGGACCCGCAGGTCGCCTATGTCGTCCCGGACCGGCTGAACACTCCGAAGGCCGACCCGAACGACACCGAGTACACCAAGCAGTGGGACCTCTTCGAGTCCACCGCCGGTATGAACGTGCCGGGCGCCTGGGCCACTTCGACGGGCACCGGTGTCACCGTCGCCGTCATCGACACCGGTTACGTCGCGCACACCGACCTCGCCGCGAACATCGTCGGCGGCTACGACTTCATCGCCGACACCGCGGTCTCCGTCGACGGCGACGGCCGCGACAGCAACCCGGCCGACCCGGGCGACTACTACGCCGCCAACGAGTGCGGCTCCGGCATCCCGGCGAGCAACTCCTCCTGGCACGGCACCCACGTGGCCGGCACCATCGCCGCCGTCACGAACAACAACAAGGGTGTCGCGGGCATCGCGTACGGCGCGAAGATCTCGCCGGTCCGGGTGCTCGGCAAGTGCGGCGGTTACGACTCCGACATCATCGACGCGATCACCTGGGCGTCTGGCGGTACCGTTTCCGGTGTTCCCGCCAACTCCAACGTCGCCAAGGTCATCAACATGAGCCTGGGCGGCGACGGGGCCTGCGCCTCGGCGACCCAGAGCGCCATCACCGCCGCCGTGAACCGGGGCACGACCGTCGTGGTGGCCGCCGGCAACGAGAGCGACAACGTCGCGAACCACTCGCCGGGCAACTGCAACAACGTCATCTCGGTCGCGGCGACCAACCGCACCGGCGCCAAGGCGTCCTACTCCAACTACGGCTCCCTGGTGGACATCTCGGCGCCCGGCGGCCAGACCAGCACCGGCACCGCGAACGGCATCCTGTCGACCCTGAACTCCGGGACCAAGACGCCGTCGAGCGAGTCGTACGCCTATTACCAGGGCACCAGCATGGCCACCCCGCACATCGCGGGCCTGGTCGCGCTGGTCAAGTCGGCGAACTCCGCGCTGACCCCGGCGCAGATCGAGACGGCCATCAAGAACAACGCCCGTGCGCTGCCCGGCGCCTGCTCCGGTGGCTGCGGCGCGGGTCTGGCGGACGCGGCCAGGACGGTGCAGGCGGTGAGCGGCTCCGGCGGCTCCACGGGGGGCACCACCTTCACCAACACGACCGCGGTCCCGGTCCCGGACAACGGTTCCGCCATCGAGTCCTCGATCGCCGTCAGCGGCCGCTCCGGCAACGCCCCGGCCGCCCTCAAGGTGGGTGTCGACATCACCCACACCTACCGCGGCGACCTGGTGATCGACCTCGTCGCGCCCGACGGCACCGCCTACCGGCTGAAGGCGGCGAGTTCCTCGGACTCCGCCGACGACGTCAGCACCACCTACTCGGTGAACGCTTCCGGTGAAATCGCCAACGGGACCTGGAAGCTGCGTGTCCAGGACACCGCGGCGCAGGACACCGGCAAGCTCAACAGCTGGCAGCTGACGTTCTGAGGCAACTCGCCTTTTCGCCGCTTGCGAGGACTGGGTGGGCCGACCGGTGTGGATGGACACCGGCCGGCCCGCCCTCGTCTGTTTCGGCCTGTTTCCGGCGAAGCCTGTTTCGGCCTGTTTCCGTGCGGTGTCGTGAGCCGGCTCCGGCGCCAACGGCAAGTACCCATCAGTAGCAACGAGTTGCCTGTGTGTTTCATGCCGTTTCCCCGGAAAACAAACCGGTCACCTCGCACCGGGATGCCGCCCGAGAGGTGTGCTCCGCAGCGTGCCGTGGGAGCCTTGGTATGCGGTGACACGTGTCGCTCGGTTGTTCCGACACTCTGGCCCCAAGGTGCTCACAAGTGGAAACCGCGCACCCCGTCTCTTTTCATCCGGACCCGATTATGCCCCCGGTACGTTCTCTGTGGGAGGCTTCCGTGGCGGGCCAGCGGTGTCGCACAAGTCGGTTGGGCTCAGGGGGCGTCGGCGGTCCGGACTCCCGTGGCCAATAAAGTCGTACCGTGAGCTATTGTGTACGCGGGGTAAGAAAAAACGGCATGACCCGTTCGTTACCGGCCCGGGAGAGTACCAGTCGATGGCGAGGCAGTTACGCGCCGAACAGACCCGCACGACGATCATCACGGCCGCCGCCGACCTGTTCGACCGGCACGGCTACGAGTCGACAAGCCTCAGTGACATCGTCGAGCACGCCCATGTCACCAAGGGCGCCCTCTACTTCCACTTCGCGGCGAAGGAGGATCTGGCGCACGCCATCATGGAGTTGCAGTCCTCGGCCTCACGCCGGATCGCCGGCGAGATCGACGACCGGGGCTACGCCTCGCTCGAAGCCCTGATGCGCCTGACGTTCGCTCTGACGCGGCTGTCGGTCGAAGGCCCGATCACCCGGGCCGGCCTGCGGCTCGCCACGGGGGGAGTGGCGATCCGGCCGCCCCTGTCGCATCCCTTCGTGGAGTTGCTGGACCTGATCTCCCGGCGGCTCGGCGGTGCGCTCAAGGAGTCCGACATCCATCCGGACGTCGACGTCGACGCCGTGGCGCACTCCCTGGTCTGCTTCTTCGTCGGCACCCGAGTCGTCGGCCGCTCCCGTGAACCCGCCGTCCGACTGCCGCGCCGGATGGCCGAGATGTGGCATGTCCTCATCCGCGGCCTGGTACCGGTACCGCGCCGACCGCGCTATCTCAGCCTCGCGGCACGGCTGGAGCGGGAGATCATGGCAGTGGTGTGAGGAGCTCGGGCGCGCGGCCGTGGCGCGGGTGACGTGGTGCGGATCACGGTCGGCCCGAGCGGTGCGGCCCCGGGATACGGTGAGCCGTATGTCCGACACCCCCGCGCCGCCCGTGATCCTCGGCGACGAACCCGGCTCGTTCCCCCACGGCGTCCTGGCCGAACGGCATCCGGCGATCATCCAGCAGGTGCGGGAGGCGTTCCCCTACGGTCCCGGCATCCACCGGAGTCTGGACGCGCTGCTGGACAACTGCACCAAGGGCGTGATCGAACCGCTCTCCGCCGACGCGCCCGACCGTGACCGGTGGCGGACCTGGGGGCTCGATACGTACGTCGGCCGATCCTGGTTCGACGTGCCCTGGCTGTGGTCGGAGAGCTACTTCTACCGTCAACTCCTTGACGCCGTCGGCTACTTCGGTCCCGGGCCCTGGCAGGGCATCGACCCGTTCCGCCCCTTCAAGCTCGCCGAGCTCGACGCGCCGGAGACCGACGAGGAACTGGCCGTGCTCGACACCCTCGAGGGCCGCCCGGTCGACGAGCGGGCCAACGCGCTCCTGCACGGGTCGCTCTGGGGCAACCGTGCCGACCTCGGTTTCCGGCTGTCCGACGTCGAGGCGGAGAAGCGGGCGGCTGTGACGGGGCTGGTCGCCGACGACAGCGAGACGCTGTGGTCGCTGCTGCCGGTCGCGGACACGTATGCGGACAGGTATACGGATGCAGGTACGGAAACCGGTTCCCGAACCGGCACCGAAACCGGCACACGTGCCGATACCGATACCGGTACAGGCGCCGGTACCGGCACTCTGTGCCTGGTCGCCGACAACGCGGGTCGGGAGCTGATCCCCGATCTTCTCCTGGCCGCCCACCTCCTCGCGCACGGGCGGTGCGGCCGCGTCGTCCTGCACGTCAAGCCGTACCCGTACTACGTCTCCGACGCCACCACGGCCGACGTCGTCGACGCGCTCAGGAAGCTGACGGCCGCGCGGGGAGCGGCCGCCGATTTCGGCCGGCGGCTCTGGGCGGCCATGGCCGACGGCACCCTCACGGTGCGGGCCCATCCCTTCTCCGCCGCCCCGTTGCCCTACGCCGCGATGCCGGACGACCTGCGGGCCGAGTTCGCCGCGGCCTCCCTGACGATCGTGAAGGGCGACCTCAACTACCGTCGCCTGGTGGGCGACAGCCGGTGGCGGCCGACCACCCCGTTCGCCGATGTCACCGCCTACTTCCCGGGCCCGGTCGCGGCGCTGCGCACCCTGAAGTCCGACGTGATCACCGGCCTGGACGCCGGTACCGAGGCCGCCCTGGTCGCCGCCGAGGGGCAGCGCTGGCGCACCGGGGGAACGCACGCGCTGATCCAGGTGCGGGAGTGACCCCCGCGGGGCAGCCGGGCGAAGAGATCGTCGGGGTCGGCGAGCCGGCCCCGGAGCGGGCACCGAACTGCCGGGCGAACGCGACCGGAGCGCCCGCCGTGGTCCGCCCGCGTCCACGGCGCTGATCGACGACGATCGGGCAGGTGGCGTGAGGGTCCCGGCGACGGATACGCCAAGTCCGGTACGGTTCACGGCTTCCCGCCCGATTCACGCGATGGTGTGATCATGTGTCGCCCCGCGGATGGCGGCGCGGACCCCCGGGTAGGGCCCGGCCATGACGCAACCGTTCGAACTCCCGCACTTCTACATGCCGCATCCCGCGCGCCTGAACCCGCATGTCGAGGAGGCGCGTGCCCACTCGACGCGGTGGGCGCGGGACATGGGCATGCTGGAGGGGTCCGGGATCTGGGAGCAGGCCGACCTGGAGGCGCACGACTACGGCCTGCTCTGCGCCTACACCCACCCCGACTGCGACGGTCCCGCGCTGTCGCTGATCACCGACTGGTACGTGTGGGTGTTCTTCTTCGACGACCACTTCCTCGACATGTTCAAGCGCACCCCGGACCGGGCCGCCGGCAAGGCGCACCTGGACCGGCTGCCGCTGTTCATGCCGCTGGACCTGTCGACGCCCGTGCCCGAGCCGCGCAACCCGGTCGAAGCGGGCCTCGCCGACCTGTGGACACGCACGGTGCCGGACATGTCGCAGGACTGGCGACGCCGTTTCGCCGTGGCGACGGAACACCTGCTCAACGAGTCGATGTGGGAGCTGTCCAACATCAACGAGGGGCGGATCGCCAACCCCGTCGAGTACATCGAGATGCGGCGCAAGGTGGGCGGAGCGCCCTGGTCGGCGGGGCTCGTGGAGTACGCGACCGCCGAAGTCCCGTCCGCCGTCGCCGGGTCGAGGCCGCTCAGGGTGCTGATGGAGACCTTCTCCGACGCCGTGCACCTGCGCAACGACCTGTTCTCCTACCAGCGCGAGGTGGAGGACGAGGGCGAGAACAGCAACGGCGTGCTCGTCCTGGAGACGTTCTTCGGCTGCACCACCCAGGAGGCCGCCGACACCGTCAACGACATCCTCACCTCCCGCCTCCACCAGTTCGAGCACACGGCGTTCACCGAGGTGCCCGCGGTGGCCCTGGAGAAGGGCCTCACGCCCGACGAGGTCCTCGCGGTCGCCGCGTACACCAAGGGGCTGCAGGACTGGCAGTCCGGCGGCCATGAATGGCACATGCGCTCCAGCCGTTACATGAACAAGGGTGCCACCTCGGCAGCGCCCTGGCAGAAGCTGACCGGTCCCGGCACCTCCGCCGCCGACGTCGGCGCGCTGCTCGCCTCGGCCGCCGCCGAGCGCCTGCGGGCGTACGCGCACGTGCCGCACCAGAAGGTCGGTCCCTCGCTGCTGCCCGACTTCCACATGCCCTTCCCGGTGGAGCTGAGCCCGCATCTGGAGGCGTGCCGCCCGCGTCTGACGACCTGGATGCACCGGATGGGGATGCTGGAGGAAGGCGTCTGGGACGAGGACAAACTCGCCGCCTACGACCTCCCGCTGTGTTCGGCCGGCCTCGACCCGGACGCCACCGCGGAGGAGCTCGACCTCAGCGCGCAATGGCTCGCCTGGGGCACCTACGGCGACGACTACTACCCGCTGGTCTTCGGCGGGCGGCGCGACCTCGCGGCGGCCCGCGTCACCACGGCCCGGCTGTCGGCCTGTATGCCCGTCGACGGCGAGGCGGCGCCCGTCGTTCCCGTCAACGGCATGGAGCGCGGCCTGATCGACCTCTGGGCGCGCACCACCGCGGGCATGACCCCCGACCAGCGGCGTACCCTGCGCGAGGCGGTGGACGTCATGACCGAGAGCTGGGTGTGGGAGCTGTCCAACCAGCTCCAGAACCGTGTCCCCGACCCGGTCGACTACCTGGAGATGCGCCGCGCCACCTTCGGCTCCGACCTCACGCTGAGCCTGTGCCGGATGGGCCAGGGCCCCGCCGTGCCGCCGGAGGTCTACCGCAGCGGGGTCGTCCGCTCGCTGGAGAACGCCGCCGTCGACTACGCGTGCCTCACCAACGACGTCTTCTCGTACCAGAAGGAGATCGAGTACGAGGGCGAGATGCACAACGCGATCCTCGTCGTGCAGCACTTCTTCGGCTGCGACTACCCGACCGCGCTCGGCATCGTCCATGACCTGATGACCCAGCGCATGCAGCAGTTCGAGCATGTCGTCGCGCACGAACTGCCGGTCCTCTACGACGACTTCGACCTCTCGCCCGAGGCGCGCGAGGCGATGGGGCACTACGTCGCCGACCTTCAGAACTGGCTGGCCGGCATCCTGAACTGGCACCGGGAGGTCGACCGCTACAAGTCCGCGTACCTGGCCCGCCGCACCCACGGCTTCCTGCCGGACCTCGCGCCGCCGGTGCCCGTCCCGCAGCTGTCGGTCTCGGCGCTCTCCTACGGCTGACGCTCCTTGCGAGAGGCGTGCTCGACCGCGGCTCGCGCCAGTGCCCGGACGATCGGGTGCGGGCGCGAGCCGTCGCCGGACAGCTCCGGCTGGAAGAGGGAGGCCAGGAAGAAGGGGTGGCCCGGCAGTTCGGCGATCCGGACCCGGCCGCTCTCGTCGTGGCCGGAGAAACGCAGGCCCCCGGCGCGCAGGGTGTCGAGGTGGCGGGAGGGGCCGTACGCGCAGAAGTAGCGCTCGACCGTACGCTCCGAGCCGATCACGGACTGGGCGAGCGAGCCCGGTTCGATCGTCACGACGCCCTCGTGGCCGACGAGCGAACAGGCCAGGGGCTCGATGAGCGGATCGTCCGCGTCGGGGTCGTTCTCGGCGTGCGCCGCCCGCGACAGCCCGCAGACGTTGCGGGCGTACTCCAGGAGCGCGTGCTGGAAGCCGCCGCAGGTGCCGAGGAACGGAATGCCCTCCTCGCGCGCCGTGCGGATCGCGGACAGGACGCCCGCCTCGCTGCGGTAGGGGCTGCCCGGCACCACCCAGACCGCGTCGAAGCCACGTACCGCGCCCTCGGCCTCCGCCTCCTCGGACGGGATCCAGTAGGCGTCCAGGAGCAGCCGGTCCCGGGCGGCGAGAGCGTCCACCAGGAGCGGGAGGCGGGTGTGCGAGACGACGTTCGGGGAGCGGTCGCCGACCAGGGCGACCTTGGCGATCTGAGCTGTGGTGTCGGTCATGCCGTTCATCCTGGTGGCGACGCCTACTTCACGTCCAACGATGATTCCTGCACCTTCGATAAGCAGAACTGATGCGGCCTGCGATCCTGGGCGCATGGATCCGCATCTGCTGCGCACCTACGTCACCGTCGCGCGCCTGGCCTCCTTCTCCGAAGCCGCCCGGGAACTCGGCTACACCCAGTCCGCCGTGTCCCAGCACATCGCGGCCCTCGAACAGGACCTCGGCGCGCCGCTGCTCACCCGTCGGCCCGTCCTTCCCACCACCGCCGGCGAGCGGCTGCTCGAACACGCGGGACCGCTGCTGCTGCGCCTGGACGCGGCCCGCGCGGACGTCGTCCGGATCGCCTCGGCGCCCTCGCACGGGCTGACCCTGGCCGGCTCGCCGACCGCCCTCGGACCGGCCGCCCTCGCCGCGCTCCCGCCCGCCGGGGTGACCCTGCGGGTGCTCGGCCGTGACGACGTCTGCGCCGCCGTCGCCGACGGCACGGCCGACGTGGGCCTCGTCGACGGTCTGGCCGCGCCCAGCGACCCGCTCCGGCTGCCCGACGTCGCGCCGCTGACCACGTACGGCCTCGGCGAGGAGCCGGTCCGCGTCCTGCTGCCCGCCGGCCACCCGCTGGCCCGGCGCGGCGGCCTGCGCCTCGGCGACCTCGCCGACGCCCGCTGGCTGGACGCCCCCGACGCCGGGCTGCCGCTGCCCCAGCTGCGGGCCGCGAACGGCGGCCACGGCTTCCGCCCCGCCCTGCGCTACGACGGCACCGACCTCCGCGTCCTGACCGCCCTGGTGGCCGCCGGCCACGGCCTCACCCTGCTGCCCCACTCGGTGGCTGCCGATGTGCCGGGCACGGCCGCCGTCCCGGTCACCGGGCCTCGGGTCGTCCACCGGATCGAACTCGTGTACGCGGGTACGCCGTCGGGTGCGGCGCGGACGCTGGTGGAGGCGCTGTCCACTGGTCCGTGACCTGCGGTGCGGCCGGCCCGTACCGCTCCTGACCCCGGGGCAGTCTCACTCGTTCGTGGCTCGTGGTGCGCCGATGCGCCGGGTAGAGCACCACCCGGAGGCGATCCATGGAACAGACAGCGTTGCGTCCCAAGCCCATGCCCGGGTCCGAGCCCGGCGGCGGAACCAGGCCCGGCGGCGGAACCGGGCCGGGTGGCCAGGGGCGGCGCCCGCACGCCGCGCGCCGCCGCGGCCGACGGCTGACGACCGTGCTGTTCGGCCTGTTCGCCGGCACCGTCCTGGTGCTGTCCGGCGTCGGACTCGGCACCGTGGGGGCGACCGTGATCGGCATGAGCAGACTGGCCGAGCTCCAGCGGCAGACCGGGCCGGGCGCACCGGGCGCCGCGTCCACCCCGGGCCGACCGAGCCCGGCCGCCCCGGACGGTTCAGCCGGGTCGTCCGGGGAGGCCGCAGCGTCCTCGCGCCGGCCGGACGCCACCCTGGGCCTGGAGGTCGTGGACGCACAGGGGACGGGCGCCGAGATCGTCGCCGTCCACATCCCCGGCCCCGGCTACACGGCGGGCCTGGTCCGCGGCGACGTCCTGCTGAAGTTCGGCGGCACCAGGATCGACTCGGCGACGGACCTCGCGCGGGCGGTCGACGAGGCCCGCCCCGGCAAGGAGGTGAAACTGACGGTGCGTCATCGAGGCCGCGGGTACGGGAGGTTGACGGTTACCCCCGGCGTCGCCACATGAGCGGGTCCCGACGCGGTCGCCCGCACCGCGAGGCCGCCGGCGCCCGCCCCTCGGCAGCGCAGGGCAGACCACTGGCCAGGACGGACCCCGCCGCGTCACCCTGAGCGCCATGCCGACCTCCCGGTCGGCCTTTCCGGGCGCCTGCACCCTCGTCGGCGCCTCACCCGGGCCGAGCACCGTGCTCATCGTCAAGCAGTCGCTGCGCAGGCCGCCGCGCCCGGCTTCCTGACGGTGCTCGGCAACGAGACCGGCGTGTTCGTCCGGGGCCTCGTCGCCGCGTTCGGCCTGACGGCCCGGCTGACCGCCTCCCCGGGGCGTACGACGTGCCGCGCGTCGTCGGCGTCGTCTCGCTGGTCCGGTTCGGCGTCCAGGCACCGCGGCGGGCGCGCCGGACCGAGGAGGACGGCGCGCCGGGCGACGACGGCCCGGAGGCCGTCGAGCAGAGCGGCCGGTCCTGCTACCGGGGCGGGCTGCTGCTGAACCTCGCCCACCCGAAGGCGGCCGTCCTCGCCCCGTCCTTCCTGCCGCAGTTCGTGCCGGAGAGCGCCCCGCACCTGCCGGCCATGGTGGGGCTCGCCGCGCTCCGGGCGGTCTACGAGGTCGGCCACTACGGCCTGTACGTGTGGTCCGTGGGCCGGATGAAGGCCGTCCTGTCCCGGGGCCGGGGCGAGCCGCCGCCTGGAGCAGGTCTCCGGCGGCGCCCTGCTGCTCCTCGGCCCGCGGATGGCCCTGGACGGCTGACCCGGGCCGGTCACCCGCCCGAAACCCGCGTCGACCGGCTCGCGCGACCCCCGCCGTACGGGCAGGATGCTGCCCGTGGCCATCACGTCAGTCCCACCCCGTCCGTCACACGTCACTCGCCACGTCCTGTCTGGGAGGCCCGGATGACCGGCACCGCCACCGCCTTCACCGCCGACGACTACCGGGCCCGCATGGAGCGGGCCGCGCGCGAGGCCGCCGGCGCCGGACTCGCCGGACTCCTCGTGGCGCCCGGACCCGACCTCGTATGGCTCACCGGCTACGCGCCCACCGCCGCCACCGAACGGCTCACCCTGCTCGTCCTCGCCCCCGGCCGGGACCCGGTTCTCGTGGTGCCGACGCTGGAGGCCCCCGACGCCGCGAAGGCGGTCGGCGCCCCGGCGCTCACCCTGCGGGACTGGACCGACGGCAAGGACCCCTACGCCGCCACCGCCGCCCTCCTCGACACGGCCGGCCGTTTCGGGATCAGTGACAACGCCTGGGCGATGCACCTGCTCGGCCTCCAGAAGACCCTGCCCGCCACCTCCTACGCCTCGCTCACCGAGGCCCTGCCGATGCTGCGCGCCGTCAAGGACGCGGCGGAGCTGGAGCTGATGGCGGCCGCGGGAGCCGCCGCGGACGCGACGTTCGAGGAGATCCGGAAGGTTCGCTTCGCCGGGCGCAGGGAGCGGGAGGTCGGCGCCGACCTCGCCGGGCTGCTGCGCCGGTTCGGGCACTCGCAGGTCGACTTCACCATCGTCGCCTCCGGGCCGAACGGCGCCAACCCGCACCACGAGGTCGGCGACCGGGTCATCGAACGCGGCGACATGGTCGTCCTGGACTTCGGCGGCCTGAAGGACGGCTACGGCTCCGACACCTCCCGCACCGTGCACGTCGGCGAGCCCACCGAGGAGGAGCGCCGGGTGCACGACCTCGTGCGCGAGGCCCAGGAGGCGGGCTTCCGCGCGGTCCGGCCGGGCGTCGCCTGCCAGGAGGTCGACCGGGCCGCCCGCGCGGTCATCGCGGCCGCCGGCTACGGCGAGTACTTCATCCACCGCACCGGCCACGGCATCGGCGTCACCACCCACGAGCCGCCGTACATGATCGAGGGCGAGGAGCGGCCGCTCGTGCCCGGCATGTGCTTCTCCGTGGAGCCCGGGGTCTACCTGCCGGGCCGGTTCGGCGTGCGGATCGAGGACATCGTCACCGTCACCGAGGACGGCGGCCGCCGTCTCAACGACACCACCCGCGAGCTGGTCATAGTGGACTGACCCGCCTCCAGGAGTCCCCGGCACCCATCCGAACGGCAGCGGCGCGACCATGACCCAGGCACCGACACCCACCGCGGACACGGTCCGCCGACTGGTCCGCGCGCTCCTCGACGAGGGCGGCGCGAGCGGCACCGGGCCCGAGGTCCGGCCCGTCGTCGAGGGCGGCTCGCCCGCCACCTGGTGGGTCGGCACCCGCCATGTGCTGCGCCTCGCGACCGACCGTGCGACGACCCTGCGCCGCCGCCGGGAACTGCGGCTGCGCGACCTCCTCCGCCCGCACGTCCCGATCGCCGTACCCACCAGCGTCGCGCACGGCGAGTGGTCGCCCGGACTGATGTACACCCTCGACACCAAGCTGCCCGGCGGCACCGCCGAGGAGCACGACGTATCGGCCGTCGGCGAGGCCGACCTCGCCGGACTGCTCCGGGGGCTGCGCGAGGTACCGCCCCGGCAGGCCGAGGCGCTCGGTGTGCCGCGCACCGCCCCGCGCTCGCTGGAGGCGCTGCGGCGGATGGCGGTGGCCGCCGCCGAACGCCTCGCCCGCGCCGACGAGTTCGACCCGGCCCGGCTCCACCAGCTCACCTCGCCCGGCGCTGCCCAGCTCGCGGCCCAGCCCGGCACCGCCGTCCTCGTCCACCACGCCCTGTGGGGCGAGCACCTCGTGGTGAGCGCCGACGGCCGGGTGCGCGGTGTCCTCGACTGGACCGGCGCGGTCCTCGGGGATCCCGCCGAGGACATCGCCGGGCTCGCCCTCGCCGTCGGCTCCGGCGCCGCCGTCCGCGCCGCCACCCTCGCGGGTTACGGAGCCCGCCCCTGCCTGCGCGGCCTGTGGCTCGCCCGCTGCGACACCGTCGTCGGCCTCGCGGCACGCCTCGACGGCCGCACCACCGGCCCGCACGGCGCCGAGGCGCTCACCCTCCCCCGGGTCCGGCTGGGACGCGCCTGGGAGGCGATCCTGCTGGAGCGGGTGACGGAGTTCCGCGAGGAGGGCGAGGACGGCGGGGCCGACGAGAAGGGATGAGCGGACGGTGGCAGGCGGGGGAGGCCGAACGCAGGACAGCCGAGCGGAGGAGGTGGCGGCCCCACCACCGGGTTGCCCCACCGGATTGCCCTACCCGGTCGCTCCACCGGCTTGCCCCACCGGGTCTCCCTCAGTCCTGCTCCAGCACCACGCACGACTCGCCGGGCACATGCAGCAGCCCGTCCCGGCCGGGTACGTCCACCGGATCCCAGGTGGCGAGGACGCGGGCCGGACGCGGGCCCAGGGGGATCGCGGCCGGCTCCTTGCCGAGGTTGACGGCCACCCGGACGTCACCGCGCCGGAACGCCAGCCAGCGGGCCTGCGCGTCGTAGGCGACCTTGATGTCGGCCAGATCCGGATCGGTGAGGTCCGCGGTCGCGTGCCGCAGTGCGATCAGCTCGCGGTACCAGGCCAGCACGCGCGCGTGGGGCTCGCGTTCCGGCTCGGACCAGTCCAGGCACGAGCGCTCGCGCGTCGCCGGGTCCTGCGGGTCGGGCACGTCCTCCTCGGCCCAGCCGTGCGCCGCGAACTCCCGCCGCCTGCCCCGTCGTACGGCCTCGGCGAGCTCCGGGTCGGTGTGGTCGGTGAAGTACTGCCAGGGCGTGCCCGCCGCCCACTCCTCGCCCATGAAGAGCATCGGCGTGAACGGCGCGGTCAACGTCAACGCGGCCGCGCAGGCCAGCAGGCCGGGGGAGAGGGACGCCGAGAGGCGGTCGCCCTGGGCGCGGTTGCCGACCTGGTCGTGGGTCTGGCCGTAGCCGAGGAGCCGGTGCGCGGGCAGGCGGGTGCGGTCCAGCGGGCGGCCGTGGTGCCGGCCGCGGAAGCCGGAGTAGGTGCCGTCGTGGAAGAAGCCGCCGGTGAGGGTCTTGGCGAGCGCGGCGAACGGGGCGCGCGCGAAGTCGGCGTAGTAGCCCTGGGACTCGCCGGTGAGCGCGGTGTGCAGGGCATGGTGGAAGTCGTCGTTCCACTGCGCGTGCAGGCCCAGACCGCCCGTCCGGCGGGGGGTGATCAGCCGCGGGTCGTTCAGGTCGGACTCGGCGATCAGGAACAGCGGCCGGCCGGTCTCCGCCGCGAGGGCGTCCACCGCCGTCGACAGCTCCTCCAGGAAGTGGCACGCGCGCGTGTCCGCCAGCGCGTGCACCGCGTCCAGCCGCAGCCCGTCGAGCCGGTAGTCGCGCAGCCAGGCCAGCGCGCTGCCCAGCAGATAGGCGCGCACCTCGTCCGAACCGGGCGCGTCCAGGTTGATGGCGGCGCCCCACGGAGTGTGGTGCGTCTCGGTGAAGTACGGGCCGAACACGGGCAGGTAATTGCCGGACGGACCGAGGTGGTTGTGCACCACGTCCAGGACGACGCCCAGACCGAGCGCGTGGGCCCGGTCGACGAACCGCTTCAGCGCCTCGGGGCCGCCGTACGGCTCGTGCACCGCCCACGGCGACACCCCGTCGTACCCCCAGCCGTGCCGGCCGGGGAACGCGCTCAGCGGCATCAACTCGACGTGCGTGACGCCGAGTTCGGCGAGATGGCCGAGGCGCTCCGCGGCCGCGTCCAGCGTGCCCTCGGGGGTGTACGTGCCCACGTGCAGCTCGTACAGGACCGCGCCCGGCAGCGGTCGGCCGGCCCACTGCGTACGCCACTCGTGGCGGGCGTGGTCCACGACCGCGCTCAGCCCGTCGGGGCCGTCCGGCTGACGACGTGAGCGGGGGTCCGGGCGGACGGGCCCGTCGTCCACCGCGAACCCGTACCGCGTGCCGTCCGCGGCCTCCGCCGCACCGGTCCACCACCCCGCGCGCTCCGGATCGCGCTCCAACGCGCGGGTGACGCCGTCGCACTGGAGCGTCACATGTTCGGCCTGCGGTGCCCACACCTCGAACTGCACGGACGGTTCCCCTTCGTCTGCTCACCGTGATGTAGCCCGTTCGCGTTTATCGTGCTCCACCCGAGATCAATCCGCTTTTGGAACACTCCCATTGGCGGCACACGCGCGTGCCGGGCGTTTCGCGTCTTCTGGACACCCGGGGCCCGCTGACCGACAATCACCAGCGTGACGTCGTCCTTCGAGTTCAACACGTACCCCGCGCGGCTGTCCGACGTGGAGCGCGACCGGGCGCTGAAGGTGCTGCGTGACGGCGCCGCCATGGGGCGACTGTCGCACGACACGTTCATCCGGCGCATGGAGCTGGCTCTCGTCGCCCGCCGCTCCGACGAGCTCGCCGTGCTCATCGCCGACCTGCCCCGGGAGAGCCGCCTCTCGCGGGCGGTCTTCGGCACCGTCGAGGCGGTCTCCGGCTTCTCGGTCCGGCTGCGCAGGGCCTGGCAGGCCGAGCGGCTGCCCAAGCTGCTGCTGCCGCACCCCGGCACCGAGAGCGTGCTGCGCATCGGTCGCGATCCCGCGAGCGGCCTCAGGCTGACCCACGAGAGCGTCTCGCGGGTGCACGCCGAACTCAGCCGCCAGGGCGGGATGTGGGTGCTGCGCGACCTCGGCTCCACCAACGGCACCACGGTCAACGGACGCCGTGTCATCGGCGCGGCCGTGGTCCGCGAGGGCGACCAGGTCGCCTTCGGCCGCATGGCGTTCCGCCTCTCGGCGATCTGACCGACTGAACCGCCCCGCCGACGGGCTTGCCCCGCCGAGCGGCTTCCTCCGCCGAGCGGCTTGCCTCGCCGACCGGTTTCCTCCGCCGAGCGGTCTGTTCCGCCGATGGGCTGGACCGGCCCGGACCGGCGACCGGCGACCGGCGAGATTGACCCGGACCGGCGATCGACCTGACCGACCCTGACCGGCGCGCTCGACCGGACCGGCCGGCGGCCTGCCGTGCCACGGGATCGAGCCGGACCGGCGACCGAACTCACCCACCCGGACCGCCGACCAGGCCGACCGACCCGGATCGGCGTTCTGCCGGACCGGCTCGCGGCCTGCCGTGCCACCGGTTCGGATCGGCCCGCCGACCTCCGGACACGTGGGCCGTCCGCCGGACGAACCGGACTGCCGCCGTCCCCCCCGGCGCCCGTCGGCCCGTCGGCCCGGATGCGGCCCGTCGAACCGTGGGGTCCCGGCGGGCCGACCGGACCCTCCGGCTCGCCCGAGTGGCCACGGTCCGCTCAAGTCCCCCCGCCTACCGCGGTGTTGACGTACCCCCGGCCCATGACTCACTGTGCGTACACCAGACACACCAGGTGAACCGACGGCGCCGCCCTGTGGGAGGTGTGCCCTGCCGCCCCTCCTCCGCTACCCGACCGTGGACGAACTCGCGGCCCGTGCGGCCGCGCTCGCCGTCCGTGGTTCCGGGGACGTCCGGCTGCGCCGCGTCGGGGTCTCGCGCGCGGGCTCGCCACTGTGGCTGCTCTCCGTCGGCCGGGGCGCCCGCCAGGTCCTCGTCGTCGCCGGGCCGCACGCCAACGAGCCCGTCGGCGGCGCCACCGTCCTGCGGCTGGCCGAACGGGTCCTCGCCGACCCGCGGCTCACCGTCGGCGCCGACGCCACCTGGAACCTGCTGCTCTGCCTCGACCCCGACGGCCTGCGCCGCAACGAGGGCTGGCTGACCGGCCCCTACAGCCTCGGCCGCTACTTCCGAACCTTCTTCCGGCCCGGCTTCCTGGAACAGCCCGAGTGGCTGCCCGACGGCGCGGCCGCCGCCGCACTGCCGGAGACCCGCACGCTGCTCCGGCTCCAGGACGAACTGAAACCGTTCCTGCAGTGCTCGCTGCACGGCGTCGACGTCGGCGGCGCCTTCGTGGAACTCACCCGCGACCTGCCCGGACTCTCCCGGCGGGTCGCGCACGCAGCCGCCCGGCTCGGCATCCCCCGCGAACTCGGGCCCTACGACACCCTGTACTGGCCGCGCCTGGGACCCGCCGTCTACCGGATCCCGCCACCGCGGCCGAGTGACCTGGCCGCCGCCATCACCGAGGCCGCCGTCGAGTCGACCTGGTACCACCCGCACCGGCACGGCACGGTCACCGCGGTCGTCGAGGCGCCCATGTGGGGCGTCGCCGCCGTCGAGGACGGCTCCCCGCCCGCCGACCGGGACGGGGCACTGCGTACGGTGAGCTCCGCCCTGCGCCATGACGCGCAGTTGCTGGAACGTATCCTCGCGCGGGTGCGGCCCCACCTCGCCGGTGCCCCCGACACGGCCCGTCTGCTCGCCCCGGTCGACGACTATTTACTGATCTGCCCCGGCCTCGCGGACGCCTGGGACCCCGCCACCGCCGACCCCGCGCGCCCGCTGCCCTCGCTCAGCACCGCCCATCTGACCGCCCTGCGCATCGCGGGCCGCCGGATCGCCGTCCGGACGGCGGGCCTGCTGCACCAGCTCGTCACCGGCGCCGGAAGGGATCCCGCCAACGCGCTGCCGGAGCTGGACGCGCTCATCGACGCGTGGTGCGCCGACTACCAGGAGGAGTGCGGGGCGCGCTGGATTCCCGTCGCGCGCCAGGCGGAGTACCAGGCGCGGGTCGTGTTCGCCGCGTTCGAGCTGGCCGGCCGCCGTGCCGCCGAGCCCGCCGGTGCCCGTTCGGGTGAGCCGGACTGGGGTACCGAGCCGGCCGTGCCGATGCATCGGGAATGACGTACTTCCTCACCTGTCTCCGGTCGGCGAAAGCCGTACGACGCGCGCTCCCGGCCGCGGCCGCCCTCCTGCTCGCCGCCGGTGCCGCCCCGGCCCTCGCGGCCTCCCACGACGCCCTGCCCGGCAACTGGCTCCAGCTCACCGTCACCCGAGGCGACTCCCGCTCCAGCGACACCCGAGGCACCCTGCTGCTCTGCGACCCGCCCCAGGGCCACTCCCGCGCCGCGGAGGCCTGCGACGTCCTGGCGCGGGCCGACGGCGACGTCGACGCCCTCACCGCGGACGGCACCCGCATCTGCCCGCTCGTGTACGCGCCGGTGACGGTCCGCGCGCAGGGGCAGTGGAACGGGCGCCCGGTCGACTACGAGCGCACCTTCGGCAACGACTGCGAGCGGGAGGCGCTGACGGGGGCGGTGTTCGCCCTGGACGACCAGGAGGTGCCCGAGGTCTGACCCGGCCAGGACGGCCGCGGGCACACGCGCGTGCCCGCGGCCACCGCCTCGTCCGTCGTCCCGACCGTCGTCCCGTCCGTCGTCCCGTTCGCCGGGCCGCCCGGCACGGCACCCCGCGGGGAGCCGGCCGTCCCGCCCGTCATGCCGCCCGTTCGCGCGCGTGCAGGGCCGCCGCGACGACCGTGCGGGACTGGTGCTCGACCTGGTGCTCCAAGGGCACCCAGCGGGCCCGGAAGCGACAGGCGAAGGCGTCGCTCCAGGTCTCGACGAGTTGTTCCAGACGGGGGGCGGCGTGGTCGTCGCTCTCCTGGAGGACCCGCCACAGCATCGCGGCCGCCCGCAGGGGCAGTCGGCGGGCGAAGGCGTCCACGCTGCCGACGTACGCCATCGTCGTGTCGGCGGGCGGGGTGTCCGTCCAGTCCGCGGCCAGCCCGGGCACCAGCTCCAGCGCCCACTTCGCCGCCCGCAGCAGGGGACCGTCGACGCCCTCCAGACGCGGCAGCGCCTCGACGAGCACCCGCTCCACCTCCGTCGTGTCCCGCAGCAGCCGCTGCGCCAGCCGCCGTATCGCCGCGGCCGGGGCGGGATGCGGGGCGGGGTCGTCCACCATGTCGCTCGCCCACATCGGCACCTCCACCACCGCGGTCAGACCGCCGTAGCGATGGGCGTGGTACCAGGTGCTGTGCCGTGCGTCGTCGGGCATGCTCGGGTACGCCGCCTCCGTCCCGGCGGCCGGCATCACGTGCACGCCCGGCCCGGACGCGGGCCAGCCCGCCGCGTCGGACGCGCCCGTCTCGACCGGGATGTGCAACTGGGCCGCGGACTTGACGAACGGCTCGGCGAGACCCGGGATGTCCTTGGTCAGCTGCACCCAGCTGCCGCCCAGATCGGTGCCGTGCAGCGTCACCTGGAGGTAGGGCCGCAACTCGTCGATGACCCGGGTCAGCGCGCGGGTCTCGGGAGGCAGCCGGTCCGGCGGCAGCACGGCGGGGGACCACTCCGGCTGCTCCGGACCGGCGGGCCGGAAGAAGCCGAGGTGGTACTCCAGCAGGCTGCGCGGCGCCGGGGTCACATGCAGGCTCGCCCCGTCGGGGTCCGCGCACAGCAGGAAATGCCAGGACGTTCCGTCCCGCAACTCCCGTTCCTGCACGACCCGTTCGGCGAGTGCCAGCAGCGTCGAGCCCCCGGTCGGCTCGTTGGCGTGGGCACCCGCGACGACGAGCACGGCCCGCCGGGCGTGTCCCACGGACAGCAGGTGCAGGGGTCGGCCCGCACGGGAGACCCCGACCTGCCGCAGCGCGCACATTCCGGGCTGGAACGCGGCCAACGCTCGTACAGAAAAAGTCAGTTCGGTCACAGTGGGGTAGCGCAGCTCCGGCAGGAGACTCACCCCCGTATAGGTCCGCCCGGCCTTCGCATCCGCAGTACCCCACGGTCTCTGTGAACTGTCAAGGACGCCTGGGGGAGCCTCCAGGGGGCGTTCGGATGCGCGCTCCGGCGGAGGGGTACGACCGTCCGGCTTTCACTCCTCGTGCTCCCTTCCGGCTTCGGCGGGCCGGGCGGGCGGGGCCGGCGGCCAGGGGACCTCGGTGAGGAGAGGGACGATCGTCTCCTCCTCGAAGTCGAGATGGGCGTTCAACTCCCTTGTCATGGCGTTCAGTTCGGTACAGAAGCGCTCGGGGTCGGCGATCGCGACGCCGGCCAGGAGGGTCACCAGTTCGTCCTGGATGCGCGCGACCGTGCGGTGTTCTTCGGTGAGCCGGGCGAAGGTGCCGGCCAGGTCGGGGTGGTGGCGGGCCATCGTGGGGAACAGATGCGCGTCCTCGCTGACGTGGTGGAACCGCAGTGCCTGACAGAACGCCAGACAGCGCTGCCGGATCTGCAGCCCGAGGTCCGGAGCGGGCGGCTCACCGGGCCCCTCGTGGGCCGCGAGGGCGGCGAAATGGGCATCGGCCTGCGCCGCCACCTGACGCAACTGACCGCGCAGCCAGGTGTGTACCTCCATGATCTTGTCGGCGAGGGTACGGACCTCGCGGGGGCCTTCCCAGCCGTCGGGCTCGGCGGGCTCCAGTACGACGACGGGCAGGGAGCGGGCGGCGCGGGCCCGATGGTCGCCGTGTCCGGGCGCGGTCCGCACGGCGTGCTCGAGGAGTTCCTCGCGCCGGGTCCCCTCGGCGGGGACCGCGAGCGCCTGGAAGGTCTCGGTGCCGAGTTCCACCCGCACCACGGGGTGGGCGAGCAGGTCGCGGTACCAGTCGGGAGGGGTCGGTGCCCCGAGCTCGGACCCGACGACCAGGAGCGAGTCGCCGTGGCGGACGTAGCCGAGCGGGGTGGTCCGCTGGGTCCCCGACTCGGCGCCGGTGGTCGTCAGCAGGAGCAGGTTCCGCCCTTCGAAGGGGCCGGTGGCTTTCCCGCCGTCGGCGCGGAACTGCTCGATGACGGATTCATTGAACGACGTGGGCATACGGGTGGGTCTCTCCGGAAGTCACGGTGAGCGCGCGCACGGCACTCGGCACTCGGCGCACGGCACGCAGGAAGGTGCCGGGAAAGGTGAGGGAAAGGCGTAAGGCAGGAAACGCACAGCGAAAGCGCACAACGAAACGCACAGAGGAAGCTCGCGGAGGAAGCGCGCCGCGCCTGCGCGGAAAGGAACAGGAAGCGCGAAGCCGCTGTGCGTCAGCGCTGGGTCAGCTGCGGGGCGCGGAGCGTGAACTCATGGCGTGTCCCTCGAGGAAGGGTGTTCGCCCGACCGCCGGCCGGCCCACTGCTCTTTGACCGGCGTCACGCGACACCGCCTCCATTACATGCACCCGACCGTCACCTGTCAACGCCGGAGATCAGCACCGGAGCTCGGCAAGGGGAATCACCACCGGAGGTCAACGCCGGAGATCAACCCCGGGCCCGGAGATCAGATCACCCGCAGCCTCACTCCGCCCGCTCCAGCAGTGCCACCGGCAGCCGCTCGAACAGGTCCGCCACGCGCGCGTGGCCCGTGAACTCCCGCTCGGGAGCCAGGACGTCGACCCACGTCCCCGGGGGCAGCGCCAGCCGGGTCTCGCGCCAGCCGCCCGCCTCCGCCAGCCGCAGCGACAGCCGGGTCACGGCCGTGACGACCCGGCCGGAGCGCGCGAACGCCAGACAGTGCGCCGCGGCCGCTCCCTCGGCGGGCAGCGGCTCGTACCCCGCGGCGTCCCCGAAGACCTCCGGCCGCCGCCGGCGCAGCCGCAGCGCGGCCGCGGTCACCGTGTCCTTGGCGCCGGGATCCTCCGGCGGGAACCGCACCGGGCGCCGGTTGTCCGGGTCCACCAGAGCCCGGTACTCGCTCTCCGTGCCCTGGTAGACGTCCGGCACCCCGGGCATCGTGAGATGCACCAGTGCCGTACCGAGCACGTTCGCACGGATGTACGGCTCCAGTGCGCCGCGCAGCGCGGCCACCCGCTCGCCCGGCGCCCCGCACGGTCCCGCCGCCACGAACGCGGCCACCGCCTCCTCGTACGCCGGCTCCTGCTCGGTCCAGCTGGTGTACAGGCCTGCCTCGCGCACGTGCTTGAGCAGCGCCTCCTGGACGCGCTCCGGGGCCGCCGGGCCGAGTCCGAAGACCGTCTGCCAGGCCGCCCACGCCAGTTGTCCGTCCGGTACGCCCTCCTCCGCGCGGGTGACCTCCGCGAGGACGTCCGCCCAGCGCCCCGGGCACTCGGTGAGTACGGCGAGCGCGGCGCGCACGTCGGCGCTGCGCTTGGTGTCGTGCGTCGACACGACCGTCCCGGTGGCCGGCCAGTCGCGCTGCACGCGCGTGCAGTAGGCGTGGAAGCCGGCCGGGGACATCCCCGGGGCGCCCGGGTCGCCGCCCACCTCGTTCGCCGACGCCAGCGGCACGTACCGGTAGAACGCCGTGTCCTCCACCGACTTGGCGCGCAGCGCCGACGCCGTCTGCGCGAACCGCGCCCGGAAGTCCGCCCCGGCCGGCCCCTCCCGGCCGAGCACCAGGGCCCGCACCACGTCCACGGCGCCTGCCTCCTCCGGCACCACGAACGCCTGCCGCGCCTCGGCGGCCGCCTCCTCGGTGACGACGGCGGCCGGGTCGCCCGAGGTGTACGGGCGGTACACCTCCATGCGCACGAGCAGCTCCTCCAGCGCCGTCCGCAGCGCCCAGGGCGCCCGGTCGCGCAGGCCGGGGTCGGCCGACGCGGCGCACACCCGGGAGGCCGCCCGCGTCAGCCGCTCCGTCTCGGCCGCCAGCTCGTGCGTGAGCACCTTGTACGCCGCCCGACGCACCGTCGCCGCCCAGTCGCCGCCCCGGTCCGTCTGCGGGGCCGCGAAGCGCCGGTAGGCGTCCAGCAGCTCCCCGGCCCCCTCGACGTCCGTGAAGAGGCCGTCGACGTGGCGCAGGGCGTCGTAGCCGGTGGTGCCGGCCACGGGCCAGGAGTCCGGCAGCCGCTCCCCGTCGGCGAGGATCTTCTCGACGACCGTCCAGCGGCCGCCGCTCGCCGTGTGCAGCCGCGCCAGGTAGGCGTCGGGGTCGGCGAGGCCGTCGGGGTGGTCCACGCGCAGCCCGTCGACGACGCCCTCGTGCAGCAGGCGCAGGATCGTGCCGTGGGTGGCCTCGAACACCTCCGGGTCCTCCACCCGCACCCCGATGAGCTCGGAGATGCTGAAGAAGCGCCGGTAGTTCAGCTCGGTGCGGGCCAGCCGCCACCACACCGGCCGGTACCACTGGGCGTCCAGCAGCCGCGGCAGCGGCAGCCCCTCGGTGCCCTCGCGCAGCGGGAGGACGTGGTCGTAGTAGCGCAGGACGTCGCCGTCCACCCGCAGCTGTGCCAGCTCCGCTCCGACGGGACCGCCGAGCACCGGGAGCAGCACCTGGCCGCCCTGCGCCTCCCAGTCGATGTCGAACCAGCGCGCGTACGGCGATTTCGGACCCTCCCGCAGCACCTCCCACAGGGCGCGGTTGTGACGCGGCGCCATCGCCATGTGGTTCGGCACGATGTCCACCACCAGCCCGAGCCCGTGCTCCCGCGCGGTGCCCGCCAGCGCCCGCAGCCCCTCCTCCCCGCCCAGCTCCGCACGCACGCGCGTGGGGTCCACGACGTCGTAGCCGTGCGGAGAGCCCGGTACGGCCTCCAGGACGGGGGACAGGTGCAGATGCGAGACGCCGAGCGAGGCCAGGTACGGCACGGCCGCCGTCGCCGCCTCGAACGGGAACTCGGGCTGGAGCTGCAACCGGTAGGTCGCCGTGGGCGGCACGGGAACGGAGGCGTCACGTCGCTCAGGGGTCATGACAACCTACGTACCCGTCCCGCCGCGTTTCGTGTCACATCACCCCTCCAGGCGGGTCGCTCCCGTGTCCCCTCGGATCGGCTAGGTCGGCCGCTGGAGCACCGTCATGCTCCGGTCGAGCAGCGTCAGCCGGGCCCCGGCCTGCACCTTCGGGCCCGCGTCCGGCGCCGGCGCCTCCGGGTTCCCGGTGTCCACGACCACCTGCCACTGCCGCCCGTGGTCGACCGGCACCACGAACTCCATCGGCTTGGCGGAGGCGTTGAACATCAGCAGGAAGGAGTCGTCGGTGATCCGTTCACCGCGCGCGCCCGGCTCGGAGATCGCGTTGCCGTTGAGGAACACCGACAGCGCGGACGCCTGGGCCCGGTCCCAGTCCCGCGGCGCCATCTCCTTGCCCTCGGGGGTGAACCAGGCGATGTCCGACAGCTCGTCGTGGGTGCCCTCCACCGGCCGGCCGTGGAAGAAGCGGCGCCGCCGGAAGACGGGATGCTCCTTGCGCAGCCACACCAGCGCGCGCGTGAAGTCCAGCAGCTCGCTGCCCTCCTCGGGCCACTGGACCCACGCCAGCTCGCTGTCCTGGCAGTAGGCGTTGTTGTTGCCCTTCTGGGTGCGTCCGAACTCGTCCCCGTGGCTGATCATGGGGACGCCCTGGGACAGCATCAGCGTGGCGAGGAAGTTCCGCATCTGCCGGGCCCGCAGCTCCAGCACCCCGGGGTCCTCGGTCGCGCCCTCCGCGCCGCAGTTCCAGGACCGGTTGTGGCTCTCGCCGTCCCGGTTGTCCTCCCCGTTGGCCTGGTTGTGTTTGTTGTTGTAGGACACCAGGTCGTGCAGGGTGAACCCGTCGTGGCAGGTCACGAAGTTGATGGAGGCCAGGGGGCGCCGGCCGTCGTCCTGGTAGAGGTCGGAGGAGCCGGTCAGCCGGGAGGCGAACTCGCCCACCGCGCGTGGCTCGCCCCGCCACACGTCCCGCACGGTGTCCCGGTACTTGCCGTTCCACTCGGTCCACAGCGGCGGGAAGTTCCCCACCTGGTAGCCGCCCTCGCCCACGTCCCACGGCTCCGCGATCAGCTTCACCTGGGACACCACCGGATCCTGCTGGACCAGGTCGAAGAACGACGACAGCCGGTCCACCTCGTGGAACTGACGGGCCAGCGTCGCCGCGAGGTCGAAACGGAACCCGTCGACGTGCATCTCCAGCACCCAGTACCGCAACGAGTCCATGATCATCTGGAGAACGTGCGGGGACCGCATGAGCAGCGAGTTGCCGGTGCCCGTGGTGTCCATGTAGTAGCGGGGGTCGTCCGTCAGCCGGTAGTACGACGGGTTGTCGATGCCCCGGAAGGACAGCGTCGGGCCCAGGTGGTTGCCCTCGGCGGTGTGGTTGTAGACCACGTCGAGGATGACCTCGATCCCCGCCTCGTGCAGCGCCCGCACCGCCGACTTGAACTCCAGGACCTGCTGACCGCGGTCGCCCCAGGAGGCGTACGCGTTGTGCGGGGCGAAGAATCCGATCGTGTTGTAGCCCCAGTAGTTGTTCAGGCCCATGTCGACCAGCCGGTGGTCGTTGACGAACTGGTGTACCGGCATCAGCTCCAGGGCCGTCACCCCCAGCTCCGTCAGATGTTCGATGATCGCCGGGTGAGCGAGCGCCGCGTAGGTCCCGCGCAGCTCCTCCGGCAGCCCCGGGTGGCGCATCGTCAGGCCCTTCACATGGGCCTCGTAGATCACCGTGTGGTGGTACTCGGTACGCGGCCTGCGGTCGTCGCCCCAGTCGAAGTAGGGGTTGACCACGACCGACGTCATGGTGTGGGGAGCCGAGTCGAGGTCGTTGCGCCGCTCGGGGGCGTCGAAGTGGTAGCCGTACACCTCCTCGCCCCACCGGACCGCACCGCTGATCGCCTTCGCGTACGGGTCGAGCAGCAGCTTCGCCGAGTTGCAGCGCTGCCCGCGCGCGGGTTCGTAGGGGCCGTGCATCCGAAATCCGTACCGCTGTCCGGGCATGACGCCCGGCAGGTACGCGTGCCGGACGAACGCGTCGCTCTCGCGCAGTTCCACCGCCGTCTCCGAGCCGTCGTCGTGCAGCAGACACAGCTCTACTCGGTCCGCGGCCTCCGTGAAGACCGCGAAGTTCGTGCCGGCGCCGTCGTACGTGGCACCGAGGGGATACGCCTCTCCAGGCCAGACCTGCATGGACTCGACTCTTTCAGGTGTCTCGCCCCGTCGGGGGCGCCTTGACGTCGAGTCTCCAGGAAAGTGAGGGAACCACCTGTGACTTACGCCCCTCTTACCCGACGACCAGTGCACGGGACGACAGGTGACCCACGTCCTGTGCCGAACCAGTGGGGCAGAAACGTACTCCCGGGCAACAGGGGGAGTAGGGGGAATTTGTGCGCACGACAGTGCGTCGCCACCTGGGCAAGGTGGTGGCGGGTACGGCCATCGCGGTGGCCGCGACGGCCGTGATGGTGGGGATCACCCTGCCGGGCACGGCGGGGGCGGACGACACAGGAGGCGGCAAGAGCGGACAGAGCACCGGGCAGGCGGCCGGACAGCAGGGGCAACAGGGGGACACGGCGGCCGCGGTACAGCCCGGTGTCGTCGAGGACGCGCCCGCCGAGGGCACGAAGGGCAAGGGCCGCGACCCGCTCACCGACGACGAGATCACGCGGGTCGAGAAGATCGCGCTCAGCCGGCAGCAGTTCAACGCCAGTGAGGACGTGGACGGCGACCGCGGTCCGCAGCGCCTCGGCGTGGATCTCGCCGAGCCCGCCGCCGACGAGGTGGACGACCCCGACGCGCCCCGGCGCGCGGTGGTGTCGTTCTACGACTACAAGGACGACGCGCTCGTCACCAAGACCGTCAACCTCGACACCGGCAAGGTCGAGGGCACCGGCACCCAGCACGGAGTGCAGCCGCCGCTCAGCGCCGCCGAGCAGAACGAGGCCGCGAGCCTGCTGATCGCCGACCCGCTCGGCGCGGGCCTGAAGGCCGACTTCAAGGACGCCACCGGCAAGGAGCTCGGCTCCCCGGACCAGCTTCAGATCGCCGCCATGATCTACCGGGCGGTGCCGGGCGCCGAACCGGCCGTCCTCGACAAGTGCGGCGAACACCGCTGCGTCCGGCTGCTGCCGAAGGTCAAGAACGGCCCGTGGATCGACGCCCGGTCCCTGGTGATCGACCTCAGCACCCGCAAGGTCGCCCGGCTCACCGGCTGAATCCGTAGCAGGCCCACCTCCACGTCCGTTTCCGACCTGCCTTCCGGAGCGGGAGGCACAGGGAGTCATGTCCTCATGCGTGTTCCGAATCTGATCGGCGGCCTCCGGCCGCAGGGCACCGGCCGTGTCCACAAGGGGGCGGCCGTCGGCCTCTGTGTGGCCGCGCTGGCCGCCGGCGCGACGGCGGGGGCCGGCCCGGCCGTCGCCCAGCCCAAGGCGGCCCCCGCGGCGGCCGCCGACTGCAGCGCCGCCTACCGCATCGAACAGAAGCTCGCCACCGGCACGACCTGGCGCATGTGCTGGCGCTTCGAGGCCAAGTCCGGCCTGGTCCTGGAGAAGATCTCCTACCAGCCGCCCGGCGAGGCCAAGCCGATCAGGGTCCTCAACAGCGCCAAGATCGCCCAGATCCATGTGCCGTACGACGACGGCAAGAACGAGTACAACGACATCACCGACTACAACTTCGGCTCGGGCCTGGTCAACATGGCACCCGCCGAATGCCCCGGCGGCACCATCAGGACGGTGAAGGTCCCGGAGTCCTTCTCCGACAACCCGAACGTCAAGGGCCTGTGCACCACCACCCGTTCGCGCGGCCACGCCTACCGCATGCAGTCCGACGGCAACAAGGTCTTCCAGGCCCAGGGCAAGGACCTGCTGATCTACACCGTCAACAAGGTCGGCTGGTACGAGTACATCACCGAGTGGCGCTTCTCCGACGACGGCGCCGTCAACATGAACGTCGGCGCCACCGGCAGCCTCTCGCCCTTCGACTACGACGCCGGTGACGGCCGCGGCTGGCCGATAGGCAAGGGCGCCAAGAGCTACGCCACCAGTCACAGCCACAACGTCTTCTGGCGGCTCGACTTCGGCCTCGACGGCTCCTCGGCCACCAAGGTGGAGCAGTACGACTCGGTGGTCAGCCCGCCCGCGGGCGGCCAGCAGGGTCCGACCGCCAAGACCACCCGCACGGCCGTCACCAAGGAGCTCGCGGGCGACGCCCAGAACATGCGCTGGTGGCGGATGGTCAGCGCGACCGGCAAGAACAAGGACGGCCACGCCCGCTCCTACGAGCTCGTCCCCGGCGCCACCACCAAGTACTCGGGGCGCAAGTTCACCCAGCACGACGTCTACTTCACCCAGTACAACCAGTGCGAGCAGTACGCCAGCAACAACGTCCGCGACTGCGGCAGCCCCCTGCACGGCACCTCCGTCGACAAGTGGGTGAACGGACAGACCCTCACCCACCCCGTGACCTGGGTGAACGTGGGCTTCCACCACATCGCCCGGGACGAGGACCAGCAGCCCATGCCGGTCCACTGGCAGGGCTTCTCGCTCGTTCCCAGGGACGTCACCGCTATGAATCCGCTCACTCCGTCCGCACTGGCGGGACAGAACGGACAGTCGAACAGCGGTAGTTGAGAAACGACCTGTCCATCCGGCTGCACCGCCCGCCGCTCCCGGAGTACCCTTCCTTGATCGTTGGGACGGGGATGCTCGGGGGAGCGGAAGGCGGTGCGCGGGTGGGCTCGGGAGGGCTGGAGCTGCCCCCTGGTGACGAGGGTCACGAGGGCGGCTCCGCAGACGTCCCGCCCGGCACGGTGTCCCTGGCCCGGCCGATGGAGACGAACGCCATCGGACCGGAGCTGGACTGGGACGCCGAAGCCTGGCGCGAGGTACGCACCCGCGCCCAGCGGGCCGGCCGGGCCTACATCTGGCTGAACCTCGTGGAACAGCGGCTGCGCGCCGTCGTGGCCGCCGTCCTGCGGCCCATCTACCAACCCGTCCACGGCGACGAGTGGGTGGTCGCCGCGGCCGGACCCGCCGGCCAGGAGTGGGTGCAGCGCGCGGTCGCCGTACGCGAAGTCAGCCGCCGCAAGGGCTACTTGCTGGACCCGGCCGACGACAACGTCATCTCCTTCCTCACGCTGCCGCAGCTGCGCGAGCTGATGGTGCAGCACTGGCCGTGCTTCGAGCCGTACTTCGACGACCGCCGGGACGTCGAACTCGCCCTGGACGAGCTGGAGGTGACCCGCAACGTCGTCTCCCGCAACCGGGCCCTGTCCGAGGCCGTCCTCGGCCAGGCCGAGCGGGCCTCCTCGCGCCTGCTGGAGATGCTCGGCACCAGCGGCGACGTGCCCTCGGCGCGCCGGCTGCGCGTCGACGCCGTGGAGGAGCTCGTCGGCGACCGGTACGCGGACGTGGTCGCCGTCCACTCCGACCGGGTGCGGCTGCTGCGCCAGTTCCCCGCCGAGGACATCTTCGACGGCGCCCGCCGCCTCGACGCCATCGGTATCGGCCTCAACCTGCTCGTGCAGAACTTCTCCGGCCGCCGCCTGGTCCGCCTCGCCGAGGCCGGCGCCCGCGTCCGGCTGCTCTTCCTCAACCCGGCCTCCAGCGCGGTCAAGCGCCGCGAGCGCGAACTCGGGATGAAACGGGGCGAGTTGAGCCGGGCGGTGGAGATGAACATCCTGCACATGCGCCGGGTCCGCGCCCGGCTGCGCGACCCGGGCGCCTTCCAGATCCAGGTGTACGACGAGACGCCCCGCTTCACCGCCTACCTGGTCGACGGCGACGGCACCGACGGCATCGCGGTGATCCAGTCTTATCTGCGGCGGATGCGCGGCATGGAGGCGCCGGTGCTGGTGCTGCGCAACGGCAACCGGGTGGTCAAGTCGGGCGAGACGGACGACGGCGGACTTTTCTCCGCATACCGCGAGGAGTTCGAGCTGGCCTGGGCGGACTCGCGGCCGGTGTCCTGAATTATCCGTTTGGGCGGGAGGGCAAGCGGAACGCGATCCTCTGATTGTCAGTGGTGCATGCGAGGGTGGAGACCACTGGGGGAAGCACCACCAAGAAGGGGGGCCACCATGGCCTGGTACCGGGAGCTGCTTGTCGGCTTCGACCTGGAGACGACCGGGACGGACCCGCGCGAGGCGCGCATCGTCACGGCAGCCGTGATCGAGGTCAGGGACGGGCAGGTCCTGGGACACCGCGAGTGGCTGGCGGACCCGGGCGTGGAGATCCCGGCGGACGCCGTCGCGGTGCACGGGATCAGCAACGAGCGGGCCGTCGGCGAAGGCGCCCCCGCCGACCGGGTCGCGGACGCGATAGCCGACGTCCTCGCGGGCTACTGGCGCACCGGCGTCCCCGTCGTCGCCTACAACGCCGCCTTCGACCTGACCCTGCTCTCCGCCGAACTGCGGCGCCACGGCCTGCCCTCGCTGCGCGACCGCCTGGGCGGCCTGGACCCGGCGCCGGTCGTCGACCCGTACACCATCGACCGCTCGGTCGACCGCTACCGGCGCGGCAAGCGCAACCTCGAGGCGGTCTGCGCCGAGTACGGCGTCCTCCTCGACTCCGCGCACGACGCCTCGGCCGACGCCCTCGCGGCGGCCCGCCTCGCGCGGGCGATAGCCGGCCGCCACCCCAAGGTCGCGGCCCTCGGCCCGGCGGAGCTGCACCGCCGCCAGATCGAGTGGTACGCCGAGTGGGCGGCGGACTTCCAGAGCTTCCTGCGCCGCAAGGGGGACGCGGACGCGGTGATCGACGGCGCCTGGCCGGTGCGGGAGCCGGCGGAGAAGACCGTCTGACGCTCCCGCGACCCCGACCCGATCGCCGCCTTCACCGGCCGCCGGACGGGGGCCTGCCGGACGGGGATCTGCCGGGCGGGGACCCTTCGGACATGGATTCGTCGGACAGGGGTTCGTCGGCTGCTTTCCCGAGCCGGGCGGCGGCCCGCCACGCCCGCAGCACCCGGATCAGAACGGATACCACCGCACCGCCTCGTCCCCGTCCCGCAGCGAGGCCACCCGGCGCCGGAACTCCGCCAGCGCCTTGGGGTCGGCGGGCGCGTGCTGGGCGACCCAGGCGCAGCTGGCGGTCTCGCGGGCGCCCCGCAGGACCGTGCAGCCCGCCCACTCCCGCACGTCCCAGCCGTAGGCCCCGGTGAAGGCGTCGTAGGCCTCGGCGGGCAGCCCGTACCGGTCGCGGGAGAGCGCCATGACCACCAGGTCGTGCTCGCGCAGATCGGCCGAGACGGTCTCCAGGTCGACCAGGACCGGACCGTCGGGCCCGATGTGCACATTGCGGGGCAGCGCGTCGCCGTGGATCGGGCCGGGCGGCAGGTGCGGGGTGAGCGCGGCGGCGGCCGTGGCGAAGCCGTCCCGGCGCTCGCGCAGATACGCCGCGTCCGCCGGGTCGATCGCGTCGCCCGCGAGCCGCAGCCAGCGCTCGACCCCCGAGAGCAGATCACGCGCGGGCAGGCCGAAGCCGGGGGAGGGCAGGGCGTGCACGAGACGCAGGAGTTCGGCCAGATCCCGTGGCTCGGCGGGGCGCACGGGGTCGGGCAGCCGGTGCCACAGCGTCACCGGATGCCCCTCGACGAGCAGCGGCTCCGGCTCGGCGGCCCGCACCGCCGGGACGCCCGCCCCGGCGAGCCAGGCGGCGACCTCCAGCTCGCGCCGGGCCCGGTCGAGGAGTTCGGCGTCACGGCCCACCTTCACCACCAGGTCACCTGCGGCGAACACCGCGTTCTCGCCCAGGGCGAGGAGCCGCGCGTCCGCCACCGGGCCCGGCAGCACGCCCGCCGCGCCGAGTACGTCCCGCGCCCGTGCCTCGTCCATCGTCCGCCTCCGTGTGGTGCGCCGTCCGGCCCTGCCGGACGACGTCGCGATCCGGCCATCCGACGGCCAGTGTCGCATTCGCACAGGTCGGGCCGTGCGCATGGTCTCTTGACGGGGTACAGCACCTTCACGACCATGGCGGGGCCCGTCACAGCCGCGGGAAGGGGGCCGATCCGGTGTCGTTGGCGACCGAGAAGAGACGGACCGTCCGACGCGCGTCCGGCACCGGCCCGCCGCGCGGCACCACGGGCCACGGCGCGTGGTTCCTCGTCCTCCCCGCCCCTGCTGCACGCCGCGTTCAACTCCCTGATCGCCGCGGCGAGCGCCGCCGCCATCGCCGTGGTCCTCGCCACCCCGATGGCGTACGTCATGGCCCGGCAGCGCACCCTGCTCGCGCGGGCCGCGTCCGGGTGGGTGGTGGTCAGCCAGGCCTTCCCGTTCGTGCTGGTGATCATCCCGCTGTTCCTGGTGCTGAAGAACCTGCGGCTGATCGACTCCGTACCGGGGCTGGTGATGGTGTACGTGGTGTGGGCGCTGCCCTTCGCGCTGTGGATGCTCGTCGGATACGTCCGGGCCGTCCCCGCCGAGCTGGAGGAGGCGGCCGCGCTCGACGGCGCCGGGCGGCTGCGGACGCTGGTCTCGGTGACGGCGCCGCTGCTCGCTCCCGGGATCGTGGCGACGGGGCTGTTCGCGTTCGTCACGGCGTGGAACGAGTTCTTCTTCGCGCTGGTGTTGCTGAAGTCCCCGGAGAAACAGACCCTGCCGGTCGTCCTGACCCACTTCATCGGCACGGAGGGCGTCGCCGACCTGGGCCCCCTGGCCGCCGCCGCCTTCCTCGCCACCCTCCCCTCGCTGGCCGTCTTCGCGCTCGTCCAGCGCCGGATCACGGGCGGCATGCTCGCCGGGGCGGTGAAGAGCTGATGCGGACCGGAGCGCTGATCGTGGCCGCCCTGCTGCTCCTCGCGGGCTGTAGTGCCGACGGCGGGGACGACGACGGCTCCGTCACCCTCCGCTTCCAGTCGCTGGCCTGGCAGGAGGAGTCCGTCCAGGCCAACAAGGATCTGGTGAAGGAGTGGAACGCCACCCACTCCGACGTCAAGGTCGAGTACGTACAGGGGAGTTGGTCGAGCGTCCACGACCAGCTGCTCACCTCCTTCGAGGGCGGTGAGGCCCCTGACATCATCCACGACGCCTCCGACGACCTCGCCGACTTCGCCTACGGGGGCTACCTCGCCGACCTGACCGGACTGCTGCCCGCCCGCCTCACGTCGGACATCCCGCACCGCAGTTGGGAGACGACGACCTTCGGCGACGGCGTCTACGGCGTGCCGTTCCTCCAGGAGCCGCGCGTCCTCGTCGCGAACGCGACCTGGCTGAAGCGCTCCCGGGTCCGGATCCCGACCCCCGAACACCCCTGGAGCTGGGCGGAGTTCCGGCAGATCACGGAGCGGCTCAGCGGCGACGGCAGGTACGGCGTGGCCTGGCCGCTGAAGGAGCCCGTCTCCGCCACCCTCAACCTCTCCCTGTCGGCGGGCGGGCACCTCTTCCACCGGGGAGCGGACGGAAAGGTCACCGTCCGCTTCGAGGCCGGCGACGAGGTCGTACCGCGCACCGTCCACGACCAGGTCGACACCGACCGCAGCGCCTCGCCCACGACGCTGGGCAGCGGCGGCTCGGACACCCTGCCGGGGTTCTTCGGCGGCCGGTACGCGATGGTCCCGCTCGGCTTCTCCTACCGTCAGCAGATCGTGCAGCAGGCACCCGAGGGGTTCGACTGGCAGGTGCTGCCCGCCCCGGCGGGCGCCGACGGTCTCGCCCAGGGGGTCAGCCCGCAGACGCTGTCCGTCGCCGAGGACAGCCCGCACAAGAAGGAGGCGGCGGCGTTCATCGACTTCCTGCTCCGGCCGAAGAACATGGTGCGCCTCGCGCTGGGCGACTGGATGCTGCCGACCGGCACCCAGGCCCTCGCCGACCCCGCCCTGCACACGACGAAGGACGACTGGGCGACCGGCACCGCCCTCGCCGAACACCTGCGCCCGGCGCCCGCCCAGTCCGTCCGGGGCTATGCCGAGTGGAAGGACAAGGTCGCCACCCCCGCGTTCCAGGAGTACTACAGCGGGTCGATCGGTCTCGGTGAACTGCGCGAGCGGCTCGAGGAGGACGGCAACCTGGTGCTGGCGCGCTACCAGCGGTGACAGGCCGGTTCAGGCGACGGCGGGACCGGTGACGAGCCGTCCCCGGTCGTCGTACGGCCAGACGTTGGGGACACAGCCGTCCAGGCCCTTGATCTGCTGCATCATCGCCGGGGCGGGCTTGCCCGGACCGGGACAGCCGACGTGGCCGTGGCCGAGGAAGTGGCCCACCTCGTGGTTGACGATCAGCGCGCGATAGGCCGTGACGTCCTTGGCGTAGACGGGGGTGGCCAGCAGCCAGCGCTTGAGGTTGACCATGACGTTGTCGGCCACGTTGCAGTTGACCTCGCCGCCGGTGTCCAGTCCGTACTCCCCGCAGATCTTGTCGACGGTGCCGGGTGTCGCGACCCGTACGACGAAGTCGGTGGTCCCGCCGGAGACCCGCTGGAACGCCGAGCGGCCGTCCGCCGTCCAGCCGCGCCGGTCGCCCAGGATGATCTCCACCTGCCGGGCCACGACCGCCGCGGACAGGGAGAGGCCGTCCTCGACGTCGACCCGGTAGCGCAGGGCCGTGCCCTTGCCCACCTTGGCGCTCGAGCCGGAGGCGGTGGTGAAGGTGCCCGGGCCCGAGGCCGGGATGTCCGACGCGGACGGCCCGGCGGTCGCGCCGCCGGATGCGTTGGCCGACGCACCGCCGGACGCACCGCCTGAGGCGCTGCCGGACGTACTGCCGGACGGGCCGGTGGACCGACCGGACGACGGGCTGCCCGATGTGCCTGCCGCGGCTCCGGAGCCGGCCGCCGGCCCGGTGGGCGCGGGACCGGACTCCCCGGATCCGCCCGGCTCGGCGGACACGGTGGCGCGGCCCTCGGCCGAGGCCCCGTCCGCGTCGGCGGACGTCCAGCCCACGGCCGCGAGACCGGCGGCGCCCAGCACGGCCAGTGCGGCCGTCCCGCCCCACACCGAACCCTTCCGCACGCGTCGGCCGGAGGCGTGCGCGGGGCCGCTCCGACGGCGACGGGCGGAGGGAGGAATTGCTTTGTGCGCGGTCATGGTTGTTCAGAATGTGATCGCCATGTGATCGGATCTGGCCCAGTCGATAACGAAAGAGTAACGACCCGGCCGGTTCCGTTTCATGTGATCATCCGGTAACAGTCCTCCGAACGGGCCGAGGGCGTACCGATACTGAGCACATGTCACGAGTTCTGCTGATCGAGGACGACCGCGCCGTGCGGGACGGCGTCGCCCTCGCGCTGCGCCGTCAGGGCCACGAGGTCGCCGCCGCCGAGACCGGGGAGGACGGCCTGGACCGGCTGCGGTCCTTCCGGCCCGACGTCGTGGTGCTGGACCTGATGCTGCCCGGCATGACGGGCCTGGACGTCTGCCGCAGGATGCGTGACCTGGACCAGACGCTGCCGATCATCATGGCGACCGCTCGGGGCGACGACGAGGACATCGTTGTCGGTCTGGAGGCCGGCGCCGACGACTACGTGGTCAAGCCCGTGCCGGCCCGGGTGCTCCAGGCCCGGATCCGCGCCGTCCTGCGCCGGGCGGCCGGCGCGCCCGCCGACGGCGGCATACCGAAGATCGACACCTACGGCGACCTGGCCGTCGACCGGGCCGGACTCTCGGTCACCTGGCAGGGGGAGCCGGTCGCCCTCGCCCCCTCCGAACTGCGACTGCTGCTGACCCTGTCGGCCTCGCCCGGCCAGGTGTTCAGCCGCCAGCAACTCCTCGAGGCGGTCTGGCAGCACAGCTACCACGGCGACGCGCGCCTGGTGGACGCCTGCGTCAAGCGACTGCGCGCCAAGCTGGGCGAACCGCCGCGCGAGCCCCGCCACATCCACACCGTGCGCGGCTTCGGCTACCGGTTCGCCTCCCGGTGAGGCCCCTGGCGAACCGGGTCGGGACGCGCCGGGTCCGGACGCACCGACTGCGTGGTCTGCGCGTACGGCTCGTGGTGGCGTTCGCGCTGGTCGCCGCTGTCACCGTCACCACCACCGGCGCGCTCACCTTCCGGGAGGCGCGCACCGGCGTGCTCCAGCAGAGCCAGGACGCCGTGATCCAGCAGCTGCGCAGCCAGGTGACACGGCTCGCCCCCGAGCTCGCCCTGCCGGCCGGCCCGGACGAACTGCGGCGGTTCGCCGCCGAGGTGGCCGGCGCCGAGCCGTCGGGTGCCTGGCGCGTGCTGGTCGTCTACCGAGGGCAGGAGGCCACGTCCGTCCCCGACGACCCGTTCGACGAGCTGACGCCCGCCCTGCGCGCGGCGGTCGACTCCCGGTCGGCCACCGTCTTCCAGCGGGTGAACCGCGCGGACCACACCGCACTCGTCGTCGGCATGTCGGTCGCCTTCACCTCCACCCTGTCGAGCAGTTGGCCCCTGTCCGGCCTCCAGGTGTTCCTGACGGTGCCGCAGGCCACCGAACAGGCCTATGTGGACGCCCTGGTGACCGCCGTGGAACGGGCCGCCGTCCCCGCCCTGGCCCTCGCCGTCCTGCTCGCACTGCTCGCCGCCCGCGGGGTGCTGCGACCGGTACGCGCACTGCGCGACGCCACCCGCAGCATCGCCGAGGGCAGACTGGACACCCGCCTCGCCGTCGACGGCTCCGACGAACTCGCCGAGCTGTCGCACACGTTCAACGAGACGGCCGCCGCCCTGGAGGAGTCGGTCGCCGAACTGCGCGGCATGGAGGCCCGGGCCCGGCGCTTCGCCGCGGACGTCTCGCACGAGCTGCGCACTCCGCTGGCGGCCATGTCGGCCGTCACCGACGTCCTCGACGAGGACGCCGCCGGCCTCGATCCGGACACCGCCACCGCGGTCCGGCTGATCAGCGAGGAGACCGTGAAGCTGGCCCGGCTCGTGGACGACCTGATGGAGATCTCCCGGTTCGACGCGGGCGCGGCCGTGCTGCACCTGGACGAGATCGACCTCGCCGAGTCCCTCCGGCGCACCCTCGCCGCCCGGGGCTGGACCGGCACGGTGGAGGCCCGCCTGCCGGAGCCGGACGCGCTGCGCGGACGCGTCGACCCGCGCCGCCTCGACGTCGTCGTCGCCAACCTGGTCGGCAACGCCCTGCGGCACGGCGCCCGTCCGGTGCGGTTGAGCCTCCACGAGGGCGGCGGCGGGGGCGAGGGTTCCGGCACCGGACGGCGGGCGGTCATCGAGGTGCTGGACAGCGGGCCCGGTATCCCCGACGACGTGCTGCCTCATGTCTTCGAACGCTTCTACAAGTCGGACGCCGCCCGGTCCCGGACCGAGGGCAGCGGACTGGGGCTGGCGATCACCGAGGAGAACGTCCGGATGCACGGCGGCACGGTCCGGGCGGCGAACCGGCCGGAGGGCGGCGCCGTCTTCACGGTGGACCTCCCGCTGTGGCGGGACGGGCCGACGCCGGACGAGCCGACAGGGGACGGGCCGACAGGGGGCGGGCCGACGCGGGGCGGGCCGACGCGGGAGGAGCGAGCATGAGGGCCGTACGTCGAGCCGCGCTGCTGTGCGTCCCGGCGCTGTGGACGCTGGTCTCCTGCGGCATCCCGGCGACCGGCGTGGTGGAGGCGGGCGGGCCCGCGCACGGGCTCGTGCCGATGCTGCGGGTCTACCTCGTCGAAAACGGTTCCCTGGTCGCCGTCCCCCGCAGGCCGGCCGGCGCGGTCGACGCCGAATCGGCGGTGATGCACCTGTTCGAGGGGCCGACGGATGCGGAACGGGCGAAGCGACTGACCACGCTGCTGCCCCCGCTGGCGGCCGCACCGGCATCCGCACTGGCATCCGCCCCGCCATTCCCTGCGAGCGTGCCTCCCACCGCCGGTCCGTCCGGCGGTGCCGACGCCGAGACCGCCGCGTCGGCCGCCGTGTCGGTGAACGCGCGAGGCGGCGTGGTGTCGATCCACCTGCGGTATGTCACCGAAGAGTTGAGCGACCTCGCGATGGCGCAGCTGATCTGTACGGCAGCGGAGGCGCAGCGCACCACGGACACCGGCACCGGCACCGGTGCGGAGGCCGTGATCGTGAAGGTGACGAACGCGCACGGGCGGAGCGTCGAGGGGTCCGACGAGCGCTGTCCCGAGGGCTGACCCGCGCAATTCACGTTGCACGAGACGTTTCGTCTCGCTTACGGTCGACGGTATGACCAGTCGCCCCGCCCATATCGCCATGTTCTCCATCGCCGCCCACGGCCACGTGAACCCGAGCCTCGAGGTGATCCGCGAGCTCGTCGCGCGCGGTCACCGGGTGACGTACGCGATTCCGCCCGTCTTCGCCGAGAAGGCCGCCGGAACCGGCGCCGAGGTCAAGCCGTGGCACTCGACGCTGCCCGCGCCCGACGACGACCCCTCCGCCTGGGGGAGCACCCTCCTCGACAACGTCGAGCCCTTCCTGGCCGACGCCATCCAGGCCCTGCCCCAGCTGGTCGAGGCGTACGACGGGGACGAGCCGGACCTGGTGCTGCACGACATCACCGCCTACCCGGCCCGTGTCCTCGCCCACCGCTGGGGAGTGCCGGCGATCTCCCTCTCGCCCAACCTGGTCGCCTGGGAGGGTTACGAGGAGGAGATCGCCGAACCGATGTGGGCGGAGCCGAGGGAAACGGAGCGCGGAAAGGCTTACTACGCACGGTTCCACGCCTGGCTGGAGGAGAACGGGATCACCGAGCACCCCGACCCCTTCGTCGGCCGTCCGGCCCGCTCCCTCGTGCTGATCCCCAGAGTGCTCCAGCCGCACGCCGACCGGGTCGATGAAAGCGTTTACACGTTCGTCGGCGCCTGCCAGGGCGAGCGCGCCGCCGAGGGGGAGTGGACGCGCCCCGACGGGGTGGAGAAGGTCGTCCTGGTCTCGCTGGGTTCGGCCTTCACCGACCAGCCGGACTTCTACCGGGAGTGCGTGCGCGCCTTCGGCGAGATGCCCGGCTGGCACCTCGTGCTCCAGATCGGCAGGCACGTCGACCCCGACGCGCTGGGCACCGTACCCGACAACGTCGAAGTATGTTCCTGGGTACCGCAGTTGGCCGTCCTGAAGCAGGCCGACCTGTTCGTCACGCACGCCGGAGCGGGCGGCAGCCAGGAGGGGCTGGCCACGGCCACGCCGATGATCGCCGTACCGCAGGCCGTCGACCAGTTCGGCAACGCGGACATGCTCCAGGGGCTCGGGGTGGCCCGGCAGCTCGCCACACCCGAGGCGACGGCCGAGACCCTGCGGGAAGCCGCCCTCGCGCTCGTCGACGACCCGGAGGTGGCCCGTCGGCTCAAGGCGATCCAGGCGCAGATGGCGGACGAGGGCGGCACGCGCCGGGCGGTGGACCTCATCGAGGCCGAGCTGATGAGGCAACGGTGTTGAACAGCCGTCCCGTCCTGAAGCGCCCTGAACCGGCCCCCGACCGCCGTTGGACCTGCCCGGGACCGGAAACCGGGTGCCGGACCGGACACCGGACACCGGATGTGGGTCCGGGCAACGGATAGGGGGCCGGGCAGCGGAACCGGCTGGGCACCGGAACCGGCCGGACACCGGAACCGGCCGGACACCGGAACCGGCCGGACACCGGAACCGGCCGGACACCGGAACCGGCCGGGCGCCGAACCGGGCGTGAGTGAGGGCCCGTTGACTCCCCCGGGAGGTCAACGGGCCCTCGGTTCACACCGCTTCAGCGGGATTCGATCGGCGTCACACCCGCAGCGGCTCGCCCTCGTCGTCCCGGGTCGCCGGGGCGACCGCCTCGGGCGACTCGTCGTGCGTGAGGTCGGGCAGCCAGTGCAGCCACTTCGGCAGGTACCAGTTGCGCTCGCCCAGCAGCGCCATCACGGCCGGGAGCAGCACACCCCGGATGATCGTCGCGTCGATCAGCACCGCGGCCGCCAGGCCCACGCCCATCTGCTTCATGGACTGCATGGACAGCGTTCCGAAGATGGCGAACACGGCGACCATGATGACCGCGGCGCTGGTGACCACACCGGCCGTGGTGACCACGCCGTGCTGGATGGCCTCGTTCGTCGAACGGCCCCGCATCCGCGCCTCACGGATCCGCGAGACCACGAACACGTGGTAGTCCATCGACAGGCCGAAGAGGATCACGAAGAGGAACAGCGGCAGCCAGGTGATGATGGCGCCGACGCCCTCAGCGCCCACCAGCGACGCGCCCCAGCCGTGCTGGAAGACGGCGACCAGGATGCCGTAGGCGGCCCCCACCGACAGCAGGTTGAGCACGATCGAGGTGATCGCGACCGTCAGCGAGCGGAACGACAGCAGCATCAGCAGGAAGGCGAAGACCACGACGAACGCGAAGACGGGAGCGACGGCCCCGGCCAGCTGGTCGTTGAAGTCCTTCGAACCGGCCACCTGACCGGTGATCGGAGCCTGGAGGCCGTCGACCTTGCCCAGCGTCGCGGGCCGCACCTCGTCGCGCAGCTTGTCCAGGCTCGTACCCGCCTTGTCCAGGTCGGAGCCGCCGACCAGCGGAACGTACACGTAGGCGATGTTCTGCGCGTCGTGCAGCTTGATCTCGACCGGACCGCGGGAGGCGCCCGAGCTGACCGCCTGCTCCTTGAAATCCTGCAGCGCGGTCTTCACCTCGGCGGCGTTGATGTCGTTCGCCTTGACGATCACCTCGGCCGGTTCGGAGCCGCCCGGGAAGGCGTCGTTGACCCGGTTGTAGGTCTGCACGATGGGCAGCGAGTCGCCGAACTCCTGGTCCAGGGTGAGGTTCTGGGTCTTCATGCCGACCGCCGGAGCGGCGATCGCGAGCAGCACGCCGGCCGCCACGACCAGCGACACACCGGGCTTGGCGAGGACGACCTTGAGGACGGCGCTCCAGAACCGGCTGCCCTCGTCGGCACGCCCGCCGTTGCCGTTCCTGCGGCGCTTCTCGGGGTGCAGGAACGGGATCCGGCCCTTCTCCACCCGCCGGCCGAGCAGCGACAGCAGCGCGGGCAGCACGGTCACCGAACCGACCATGGCGACCGCCACCACCATCAGGGAAGCCAGGCCCATCGCCTCGAACGTCGCGAGCCCGGTGAACAGCATGCCCGCCATCGCCACGCACACGGTGACACCGGAGACGATCACGGCACGGCCACTGGTCGCCGCGGCGATCCTGAGAGCGGTTTCCGGATCACGTCCCGCCGCCCGCTCCTCGCGCTCCCGGCGCAGGTAGAACAGGCAGTAGTCGACGCCGACGGCCAGACCGACCAGCAGCATCACGGAGCTCGCCGTGTCGTCCATCGGCTGGAAGTGGCTGACGATGCTCATCAGGCCCATCGTCGCCATGATCGCGGTGACCGCGAGCGCCACCGGCAGCAGCGCCGCCACCAGCGCGCCGAACGCGATCAGCAGAATGCCCAGGGCCACCGGCACGGCGGAGTACTCCGCCTGCTGGAAGTCATCGCCGAACGCGTCGTCGAACGTCTTCATCATGCTGGCGCCGCCGATCTCCTCGATCCGCAGCAAGGAGTGGTCCTTCTGGACCCCCTCGACGGCCTCGAGAACCGGCTCGACCCGCTCGCCCGCGGTTTCGGAGTCGCCGCGCATGTCGAACTGCACGAGCGCGCTGCGACCGTCCTCGGAGATCGTGTCCGAGTCGTAGGGCGAGGTCACGTCGGTGACCTTGCCGGTCTTCTCCACGGCCGCGACGACCGCCGCGACGGCGGCCTTGAAGTCCGCGTCGGTGGCCTTGACGGAGCCGTCCTTCGACTGGACCAGGACCGTCTCGCTGGCCGGCTCGTCGATGCCGGCGTCCTCGATGATCCGGGCGGCCGTATGGGTCTCGCCCCCGAGCTGGTCGCTCTCCTTGACCTCGACCGTGCCCATCGCCGAGCCGATCCCCATGGCCAGGACGACGAACAGCACCCAGATGCCCACGGCGGCCCATCGGTGCCGGGCGCTCCAGCCGCCGGCCCGCGCGGCGAAGCCCCGCACCCGTATATCTCCGTTCCCCATGACGGGCCTGCCCTCTTGTGATGCGGTGGCAACCCCCTGCCGCCACCTTCAGATTCGAAGGTATGGGTTGGATAAAGCCATCTCGTCGTGCTGCCCGGTGAGGTCCCGGACACCCGACTCCTCCCGTCGGACCCCGCCGTCTCACCGCTGGGGAGGACAGAGGTCCCCTACATCTATCCGGGGATCTCGGGGATGACGATCAGGGTGCGGGGCCTTTCGGTCACCGGTGGCGCGCTCGGCGGGCAGGCCGCCGGGACAGGCCGACGGCCAGTCCTGGCCAGCCCTGGCCGGCCCAGGGCCGCCGGCCAGAGCGGACGGTGAGAGGCGGTGGCGAAGGCCGACGGGCGGTTCGGGAGTCAAGGCCGGAATGGTGATTACGAAAGTTTGTTGAACAAGTCGTGAGCCTGTGGAGATGTCCGGCAGGTGTTGCTCCGCATCCCGCCGATCGGCCAGAGTTTCGCCCGAGGCCCCACCCCGGCCGCGGCCGTCGTGCCCACCCCCACGGGGCACGACGGCCGCTTAAGGTGAGCGGATGACGACGACGTACGCGGCACTGCTGCGCGGCATCAACGTGGGCGGCAGCAGGAAGGTCCCGATGGCCGAGCTGCGCACCCTGCTGGAGGGGCTCGGTCTCGGGGACGTCCGCACCTACCTCCAGAGCGGTCAGGCCGTCTTCTCCTCCGCCCAGGGGGACGAGGAGCGCCTCGCCGCGGAACTCACGGCGGCGATCGAGAAACACTTCGGCTTCGCCGTCGGCGTGATCGTTCGCGACCACGCCTATCTGAAAGCGGTTGCCGACGCTTGCCCGTTCCCGGCCGCCGACCTGGAGGCCAAGCAACTCCACGCCACGTACTTCTCCACCCCCGTCGAAGCGGAGCGCTACGCCGGGATCGACCAGGCCGCCCACCTCCCCGAGGAGTTCCGCATCGGCAACCGCGTCCTGTACCTCTACGCCCCCGAGGGCCTCGGCCGGTCCAAGCTCGCCGAGCAACTGTCGAAGCCGCGAGTGAACAAGGGGCTCATCGCCACCACCCGCAACTGGAACACCGTCGTCAAACTCGTGGAGATGACGCAAGCGTGACCGTGCGCGGGCCGTGGAAGGGCGCCGACGAGAGGATCTCGCGGGGCACGACGAGCCGCGGATCGGCGTAGAGCCGGCGGGCCTCCTCGTGGGTGCGGGCAGCGGCCACGGCGTCCACGAGGGCCAGATCGTCCTCGGTGAGCGAGTCGTGTTTCCGCAACCCCGACAGCCCCCAGCCGTCCCAGGGAAGCGGTTCCGTGCCGTTACGGGCGGCGAGGTCCAGGACCACACTGTTGAGGACGAGCGGCAGACCCCTGAGGCCGGGATCGGCCCACACCCCGAACGTCTCCGGGTCTGCCGCGCCCGCCCGGCAGGCCCGCCACGCCTGCCCGGCGACCAGGAAACGGTTCCGCGGCACGTCCATCGGGTCGAAGGGCACCTCGTAGAAGTCGGCGGACACCTGGGCGTCGGCCAGCCGCCACGTACCCTCCGGGAGGTGGTACTCGGTGACCCAGTGGTCGTCGTGGAAGCCCTCGACGAAGTAGGTCGCGTACCCGCCGCGGATCCGGGACGGCGTCCCGGTCGCCCGCAGCAACGAGCACAGCAGCAGCGAGTAGTCCCGGCAGGAGCCCACGAACTGCTCGTCGTACGAACGCCGTCGGGTGAGCGGGGCGTCCTTGCGCGCCCGCAGGATCCGCAGGATCCCGGTCACGTACCGGGCCTCGGCGTCGTGGTGCAACCGCTCCTCGGGAATCTCGTACCCGACGCGTTCCCCCTCCAGCCGATGCACCATCAGACTGCGGACGAGCAAAGCGAGTTCGCGAGGATCGGCGGGCAGGTCGGCGACATCCAGGTCGCCCGGGTCGCTGTACGGCGTCTGCCGCAGGTAGAAGTCGTCCATGCCCGGACCCTCGGCCCTGCCCCAGGGACAAGGTCAACCTCGGGCGCATCGTTTCCCACGCTCTCGGCGGTGCGTACCCGACTGCGCATACACACGACTGCGCATACACACGACTGCGCATACAGCACGACTGTGCATACACACGACTCTGCGTACACACGACTGTGCGAGGCTCGTCCCATGCGTTACATCATCATCGGGGCGGGCGCGATCGGCGGCACCGTCGGCTGACGACTGGCGGAGGCCGGGCACGAGGTCGTGCTGGTCGCACGCGGCGCGCACCGGGCGGCGCTCACGGAGGTCGGACTGCGGCTCAGGGTTCCGCAGGGCGAACTGACGTACCGGCTGCCCGTCGTCGACGGACCGGAGGCGCTCGGCACGCTGCGCGCCGACGACGTCCTCTTCCTCGCCGTCAAGACCCAGGACACCGAGGCGGCACTCCAGGTCTGGGGCCCGGTCCCGGTCGAGGGCGGCGGCACGGCCGCGGAGCGACTGCCCCTGGTCTGCGCGCAGAACGGTGTGGAGAGCCCGCGCCTCGCCCTGCGCCGCTTCCGGCACGTCCACGGCGTGTGCGTCTGGCTGCCCGCCACCCATGTCGAACCGGGGGTCGTCTCCGCCGCCGGCACCCCGCTCACCGGCATCCTTCATCTCGGCCGGTACCCGCACGGCACCGACGACACAACCCGCCGTATCGCCGCCGACCTGGAGAAGGCGCACTTCGAGGCACCGGTCGTACCCGACGTCTCGCGCTGGCAGTACGCGAAGCTGCTGTCCAACCTCGGAAACGCCCTGGAAGCGGTGAGCGGCCCGGTGGACGACCCCGAGGCGGAGGCGCTGTACGCGAGGGTGCGGGCCGAGGGCGAGGCCGTGCTGCGCGCCGCCGGGATCGTGTGGGCGAGCACCGAGGAGCAGCAGGCACTGCGCGGCGACAAGGTCACCCTCGTCCCGCTCGACGGCGCCCCGCGCGGCGGCGGCTCCTCCTGGCAGTCCCTCAGCCGTGGCGCGGGCAGCATCGAGGCCGACCACCTCAACGGCGAGATCGCGCTCCTCGGCCGTCTGCACGGCGTACCGACCCCGCTGAACGAGTTGCTGCAACGGCTTGCCAACCAGTTCGCCCGGGAACGGAGGGCACCCGGTTCCCTGCCGCTGCCGGAACTGATCCGACTGGCCGAGGACCGGTCCGCCGGCGCTGTCGCGTTTGTTCAAGAGTCCTGAGCACCCCGCTGCCTAGCGTGGGGCGCATGAAGTACGACGAGACGCACCAGTACATGTCCGAATGCGCCGCCGAGGCGTCGCGCGTCGCCCGCGGTGTCCCGGCGGCCCGGTTGAACGACCCGACGCACTGCCCGGGCTGGGACGTCCGAACCCTGGTCGACCACTGGGTCCTCTACACCTCCCACGGTCTCGAGCACCGCGCCCTGCGCAAGCAGCTCCCCGACGACCTGGTCGCCCGCGACTTCACCGCCGACCCGCGGTGGGCCGAGGCATACGCCGACCAGCTGGAGCGCGCGGTCGCGGCCTGGGCGGAGCCGGCCGTGTGGGAGGGCGAGATCGATCTGGGCATGGCCGCGATGCCCGCCGCCGAGATCGCCGCGATGGTCGTCAAGGAGATGGCCGTGCACGGCTGGGACGTGGCGGTCGCCACCGACCAGGAGTTCCACCTCTCGGACGACGCGGCCCGCTTCGTCCTCGACGTCGTCGAACGGCACGGCGACCTCTACCGCCAGTACGACGGCTTCGCGGCGGTGGTGCCGGTGGCGCAGGACGCCCCGGTGTTCGAGCGGGCGCTGGCGGCGAGCGGCCGCGATCCCCGGCAGCGCGCCACAAGCGTGAACCACTGAGCGATCCCCTCGGGCCTACTGGTGCGGGGTGCGGGGTGCGGGGTGCGGGGTGCGGGGTGCGGGGTGCGGGGCGTGGGGCCGTGGGGCGTCGGCCGATGTCTGATCGTGGCGGCGTGTGCCCGGCCGTCGGCGGTTGCCGGCGATACCCGACCAGGGAGGCAGGCGTTTCGAAACCGCCATCGAAACCGATACCGGTAGGGCAACGGAAACCGGTACCGGAACGGCAACCGGTCCCGCAACAGAAACCGGTCCAATAGAAACGGCAACCGGTACCGCAACGGAAACCGCTGTCGAAAGAGAAGCCGGTCCCGCAACGGAAACGGGAGCAGAAACAGAAACCGGTACCGCAACGGAAAGAGATCCCCGCGCGGCGCGAGAGAGCACAACGCCGGTCAGGCGCCGACGGCCGCCAGCGCCGGCGTACGCGCCGCGTCGTACCGTTCCAGCAGCACCCGCGCCACCTCCGGCGCCGGACCCAGCACGTCGGCCAGGACGTCCGCCGCGGCCGCGCCTCGCGCGATGCGGTCCGGCAGGAAGCCGGGGGCCAGGACGTACGGCGCGACGGCGACCCGCGAGCACCCCAGCGCCCGCAGTTCGCGGACCGCGTCCTCGGTGCGCGGGAACCGCGAGGGAGAACCGGCGGAGGCGAACGCAGGCCGCACGGCACACCAACCGGTGCGCCGCCACTCCCGCGCGATTTCTGCGATCACTGCGATCGCCTCCGGGTCCGTGGACCCCGCCGAGGCCAGCACGACCCCGGTCGAGGACTTGTCGGCAGGCGTCAGGCCGGCCTCGTACAGCCGTCGTTCGAGGACGGCGAGCAGCAGCGGCGACGGGCCGAGCACCTCGGCCTGTCTGATCCGCAGCTGTGCCGGAGCATCCCGCAGGACCGCCGGGATGTCCGCCTTCGCGTGGAACGCTCGGGTCAGCAGCAGCGGCAGCGCCACCACGTCACGGACGCCCTCCGCCGCCAACGACTCCAGCACCCCGTGGACGGAGGGGATGTTGAAGTCCAGGAAACCGGTCTCTACCCGCAGACCCGGCCGCAACGACCGCACCCGCCGCACCAGGGCGTGCACGGTCGCCGCGTGCCGCGGGTCACGACTGCCGTGGGCAATCACCACGAGAACGGGAGGAACCGGTTTCCTGTACATGGGACTTCAGCTCTTCACCAGCAGACCACGGCTGCGCAGTACCCACCGCTCCAGCGGACTGAAGATCAGCAGGTCGATGGCGATGCCGACGAACAGGATGAGCAGGATGGCCTCGAACACCATCGACATGTCACTGGCGTTGCGCCCGTTCTCCAGCAACTGACCGAGACCGACGCCGAGGTCGGGGAAGGACGCGATGATCTCCGCCGCCATCAGCGAACGCCAGGAGAACGCCCAGCCCTGCTTCAGACCCGCCACATAACCCGGCAGGGCGGCCGGCAACGTGATGTACACGGTTCCCTTCAGCCCCGTCGCGCCCATCGTGCGGCCCGCCCGCAGGAACAGCGGCGGCACCTGGTCGACGCCGGACACCAGCCCGTTGGCGATGGACGGCACCGCACCGAGCAGGATCACCGCGTACATCATCGAGTTGTTCAGACCCAGCCACAGCACGGCCGGCGGCACCCAGGCCACCGACGGCAGCGACTGCAGACCGGACAGGATCGGACCGATCGCCGCCCGCACGAACTTCACGCGTGCCACCAGCAGACCCAGCGGGGTGCCGATCGCCAGCGCGAAGAGGAAGCCGAGCAGACCGCGCGAGACGCTGGTCCAGATGTAGCCGAGCAGCTTGCCCTCGAGCCAGGCGTCCTGGAGCGTCCGCCAGACGTCCACGGGGGAGACCAGCTTGGTCGGGTCGTCGACGATCTTGAAGGTGATCTGCCAGACGATCAGCAGCAGCAGGGTCGCCAGGATCGGCGGCAGGATCTTGTCGATGAAGGTCCGCCGAAAGGGCGTACGGACGGTGGGCGCCATGACGTCCAGCGCGTCGAGCCCCGCCTCCACCCCGGCAAGCTCGGCGGTAACCGCCTTCGTCACCGTCGTCTTCGTCTCAGTGCTGGCCATGACGGCGGATCTCCCCACGCAGGACTTCGGTGATCTCGATGGACAGTTCCGCCACCGGGGCGTCCTCGATCCGGCGCGGCTGCGGGATGTCGACCGTCCACTCGCGCGCCACCCGGCCGGGCCGGGAGGACAGCAGGACGACCCGCTGCGCGAGCCGCACCGCCTCCCGCACGTTGTGCGTGACGAAGAGGACGGACAGTCCCGTCTCCCCCCAGATCCGCGTCAGTTCGTCGTGCAGCACATCCCGGGTGATGGCGTCCAGCGCCGCGAACGGCTCGTCCATCAGCAGGATGTTGCTCTCCTGCGCCAGCGCGCGAGCCATCGCCACGCGCTGCCGCATACCGCCGGAAAGTTCGTGAACACGCTTTCCGTACGCGCCCTTCAACCGCACCAGCTCGAGGAGCTCCTCCGCCTTGTCGCGCCGCTCGGGCTTGGCGACTCCCCGGAGCTTCAGGGCGAGCTCGATGTTCTTGCCCGCGGTCAGCCACGGGAAGAGGGCGTGCTCCTGGAACATCAGCGCCGGACGGCCGTCCGTCGTGATGGAGCCGGTGGTGGGCTCGTCGAGCCCCGCCACCAGGTTGAGCAAAGTGGACTTGCCGCAGCCCGAAGCCCCCAGGAGGGTGACGAACTCGCCGGGAGCGACATCGAGAGTGATGTCGTCCAGGACGAGCTGCTGCCCACCCGGCCCGGCGAAGGACTTCGAGACGTGCTCAAGCCGGGCCGCGTACTCCACGGACTCCGCGGACTCGGCGGCCTTGGCGAAGGTCGTGGCCATGGTCGTCACCTCCTGGGAACTCATCGGATTCCGATCAGCTGACGCCGAGACCGGCGTCGTCGACCGTGGACTCGCCCTCGGCCTTGAGGACCTTGTTCAGGATGCTCAGGTCGTAGATGCCCTTGAGGTCGGGCTTCTCCAGCAGACCCGCCTTGACCGCGTGCTCCGCCTCGGCGTTGAGCGTGGAGGCCAGCGGGTCGTTGATGAACTGGATCGACGTCCACGCCGGGTCCAGCACCTCGGTGGGCAGTGCCTTGCCGGAGTCCGCCTCCAGCTGCTTGTTCGCCGCGGCCTTCGCCGCCGCCGGGTTGGCGTTGATCCACTTGTTGGAGTCGACCGAACCCTTCAGCACCGCCTCGACGACCTTCGGGTGCTCCGTGAGGAACTTCTGCGACACGATGATGTTCGTGATCACGAACTTCTTGTCGGGCCACAGCGACGCCTCGTCGAGCAGTACCTTGCCGCCCTCGGCGACCAGCTTCGAGGCGGTCGGCTCCGGCACCCAGGCACCGTCGATCGAACCGGCCTTGAACGCGTCCGGGGTCACCTTGTTGTCGCTGCGGACGACGGTGACGTCGCCCTTGCCGCTCTGCGCGTCGACCTTCCAGCCCTGGTCCGCGATCCAGTTCAGGAACGCCACGTCCTGCGTGTTTCCGAGCTGAGGCGTGGCGATCTTCTTGCCCTTGACGTCCTTGAGGGACTTGACCTTGTCCGGGTTGACGACGAGCTTCACACCGCCGGACGCCGAACCGCCGATGATGCGCAGGCTCTTGCCGGCGGACTTGGTGAAACCGTTGATCGCCGGGGAGGGGCCGATCCAGCCGATGTCGATGGAACCGGCGTTCAGCGCCTCGATCTCGGAGGGGCCCGCGTTGAAGGTCGCGTACGACGCCTTGGTGGCGCCCAGCGCCTTCTGGAAGATGCCCTGCTCACGGCCGACCAGAGCGGTGGCGTGCGTCAGGTTGCCGAAGTAGCCGATCTTGACGGTGTCGAGCCCGTCGATCTTCTCCGATCCGGCGGCGACCTTCTCGTTGGTGTTGTCGTCCTTGGACTCGGAACCGTAACCGCAGGCGGCCAGGGCGAGCAGGGGAAGGGCCGCTACGGCCGCGAGGCCGCGGCGAAGAAGAACTGAGCGGTTGGCAGGCACGGGAGGGGTTCCTCTCGTTGGCCCGGCGGTCACGGGTTTTCAGGTCGTGGCCGGGAAATCGGCAAAGGGTTTTCGTCGCTTCCGAGACGGCGGGTGGGGGGACGGGGCGCGCAGGCAGTGCGCGTACGTCAGAGCGCACATCGCGCCACTCCGCCCTGCCCGCTGCCGAGGGCGCCGCTGCCGACGCGGCCGCCCTCCTTCGCGAACGTGGAGTAGAAGTCGGTTGTGGTCATTTTCAGAAGTCCCAACCGTCGTCGTCGGGCTCGTCCTTGACCGGCTCGGGCGACGCGAACGACTCGCCGACCATGCCCGCGGTGAGCGTGGTGCCGTCGGCCGGGTCGATCAGGATGAACGAGCCGGTGCGGCGGGAGTCGGCGTAGGAATCCACCGGAAGCGGTTCCGAGGTACGGATCTTCACGCGGCCGATGTCGTTGGCGATGAGCTGTCCCGGGTGCGGGTGCAGGGACAGGTCGTCGAGCGTGAGACGGGACGGGATGTCCTTGACGATCGCCTTGACCGTGCGGGTGCCGTGCTTGATCAGCACCCGGTGCCCGACGGTCAGCGGCTGGTCGGCCACGTGGCAGACGGTCGCCTCGACGTCCTGCGTGGTGGGCGGCGCGTCCTTGGTGGGCACGATCAGGTCGCCGCGCGAGATGTCGATGTCGTCGTCGAGCAGCACGGTCACCGACTGGGTCGTCCACGCCGCGTCCACCGGCTCGCCCAGCAGGTCGATACCGGAGATCGTCGAGGTACGGCCGGACGGCAGAACCGTCACCGCCTCGCCCACGTGGAAGGTGCCGGCCGCGATCTGGCCCGCGTACCCCCGGTAGTCCGGGTGCTCGGCGGTCTGCGGACGGATCACGTACTGCACCGGCAGCCGTGCGTGGCAGTGCGCCAGGTCGTGGCTGACCGGAACCGTTTCCAGGTGTTCCAGGAAGGTCGGCCCGCCGTACCAGTCCATGTTGGCCGACGGATCCACCACGTTGTCACCGGCGAGCGCGGAGATCGGGATCGCGGTGACCTCGGGAACGCCGAGCTCGCTCGCGTACGCCGTGAACTCCTCGGCAATCTCCGCGAAGACGGTTTCCCGGTACTCGACCAGGTCCATCTTGTTGACGGCGAGAACGACGTGCGGCACCCGGAGCAGGGCCGCGATCGCCGCGTGCCTGCGGGTCTGTTCCACAACGCCGTTGCGGGCGTCGACCAGGATCACCGTCAGCTCGGCCGTGGAGGCACCCGTCACCATGTTGCGGGTGTACTGCACATGACCGGGCGTGTCGGCGAGGATGAAACGGCGTCGGGGCGTGGCGAAGTAACGGTAGGCCACGTCGATGGTGATGCCCTGCTCGCGCTCGGCGCGCAGGCCGTCGGTGAGCAGCGCCAGGTCGGGGGCTTCCTGGCCGCGGCTCGCCGAGGCGCGCTCCACGGCCTCCAGCTGATCGGTGAGGATCGACTTGGAGTCGTGCAGGAGCCGGCCCACGAGCGTGGACTTGCCGTCGTCGACGGAACCGGCCGTGGCGAACCGCAGGAGGGTCGTTGCCGAGAGTTCCTCGGAGGTGATCGTGCTCATGCTTAGAAGTACCCCTCGCGCTTGCGGTCTTCCATCGCGGCCTCGGACATCTTGTCGTCGGCGCGGGTGGCGCCCCGCTCGGTGAGCCGGGAGGCGGCGATCTCGGCGATGACGTCGCCGAGCGTCACCGCGTCGGAGTCGACGGCGCCGGTGCAGGACATGTCGCCGACGGTCCGGTAGCGCACGAGGCGCTTCTCCACGGTCTCGCCGTCCTTCGGTCCGCCCCACTCACCGGCGGTCAGCCACATCCCGCCGCGCCGGAAGACCTCCCGGTCGTGCGCGAAGTAGATCTCGGGCAGTTCGATGCCCTCCCGGGCGATGTACTGCCAGACGTCGAGCTCGGTCCAGTTGGACAGCGGGAACACCCGCACGTGCTCGCCGGGTGCGTGGCGGCCGTTGTAGAGATTCCACAGCTCCGGGCGCTGGCGGCGGGGGTCCCACTGGGAGAACTCGTCGCGCAGGGAGAACACCCGTTCCTTGGCGCGGGCCTTCTCCTCGTCGCGGCGTCCGCCGCCGAAGACGGCGTCGAACTTCTCGGACTGGATCTTCTCCGTCAGCGGCAGCGTCTGGAGCGGGTTACGCGTGCCGTCGGGGCGTTCGCGCAGCGCACCGCGGTCGATGTAGTCCTGGACGGAGGCCACGTGCAGGCGCAGCCCGTGCGCGGTGACGACCCGGTCGCGGTACTCGAGGACCTCGGGGAAGTTGTGCCCGGTGTCGACGTGCAGGAGCGAGAAGGGGACCGGCGCGGGGGCGAACGCCTTCAGCGCCAGGTGCAGCATGACGATGGAGTCCTTGCCGCCGGAGAACAGGATCACTGGGTTCTCGAACTCGCCCGCCACCTCGCGGAAGATGTGCACCGCCTCGGACTCCAGCGAGTCCAAATGGCTGAGGGCGTACGGACTCGCCGTGCCCTCCTCGGCCTGGGCGACGGTCGTCGTCATGCCAGTCCCCTCTCGGTGAGCAGGGCGTACACCGACGCCGCGGACTCCTGCACGGTCTGGTCCTGGGACTCGATCCGCAGATCCGGCGACTCCGGGGCCTCGTAGGGGTCGTCGACCCCGGTGAGCCCGGTCAGCTCGCCCGCCGCCTGCTTCGCGTACAGACCCTTCACGTCCCGGACCGAGCACACCTCGACCGGGGTCGCCACGTGCACCTCCAGGTAACCGGTTCCGCTCTCCTGATGGCGCTTGCGTACCGCGTCCCGGCTGTCGGCGTACGGCGCGATCACCGGGACCAGCGCCTTGACGCCGTTACGGGCGAGCAGTTCGGCCAGGAAACCGATGCGCTGCACGTTGACGTGCCGGTCCTCGCGGCTGAAACCGAGACCCGCGGAGATGAACTCGCGGATCTCGTCGCCGTCGAGCACCTCGACGCGGTGGCCCTCCTCGCGCAGTCGGCCGGCCAGCTCGTACGCGATGGTGGTCTTGCCGGCGCTCGGCAGACCCGTGAGCCAGACGGTGGCTCCGGTCGTCACGTGGTTCTCCCGGTTCGTTGAAGTGGGGGTGGGCGTGGGGGTGTTCGTCGAGTTCGAGGTCATCGCGGTCAGCCGTGCAGCCCGCACTCGGTCTTCGCGCGTCCCGCCCAGCGGCCGGCGCGCGCGTCCTCGCCCGCCAGGACCCGGCGGGTGCACGGGGCGCAGCCGACGGAGGCGTAACCGTCCATCAGCAGGGGGTTGGACAGGACGCCGTGCTCGTTGATGTAGGCATCGACGTCGTCCTGGGTCCAGCGGGCGATGGGCGAGATCTTGACCTTCTGCCGCTTGTCGTCCCAGCCGACGACCGGAGTGCCCGCCCGGGTCGCGGACTCGTCGCGCCGCAGGCCGGTGGCCCAGGCCCGGTAGCCCTTGAGTCCCTCTTCCAACGGCTGCACCTTGCGCAACTTGCAGCACAGGTCCGGGTCGCGGTCGTGCAGCTTCGGCCCGTGCTCGGCGTCCTGCTCGGCGACCGTCCGGCGCGGGGTGAGCGTGATGACGTTGACGTCCATCACCGCCTCGACCGCGTCCCGGGTGCCGATGGTCTCGGGGAAGTGGTAACCGGTGTCGAGGAACACCACGTCCACGCCCTTACGGACCCGGGACGCCAGGTGCGCGACCACGGCGTCCTCCATCGAGGACGTCACGCAGAACTGCTTGCCGAAGGTGTCCACCGCCCACTGGAGGATCTCCAGCGCGGAGGCCTCCTCCAGGTCGCGGCCCGCCTGCTCGGCGAGCGCCTTCAACTCGTCGGTCGTACGGCCTTCCTGAAGCGTCGTCATATCCGGTCCCCTCCTGGGTCGGTGCGCTGAACGCCCCGGGCGAGCAGCCCGAGGAACTTCAGCTGGAATGCGCGATTGCATGCCGCGCATTCCCAGGCGCCATGGCCCTGCTCGCTCGGACGCAGGTCCTCGTCGCCGCAGTAGGGGCAGTAGAAGGGTGCGGCCCGCTCGCTCATGAGAGGGCCTCCTCGCTGGCGCGAGTGGCCCAGACGGCGAACCGCTCGCCGTCCTCGCGCTCGTCCTGGAACCGCTTCAGTACGCGTTCCACGTAGTCCGGCAGTTCCTCCGAGGTGACCTTCAGACCACGGACCTTGCGGCCGAAAGCGGCTTCCAGCCCGAGCGCGCCGCCCAGGTGCACCTGGAAACCCTCGACCTGCTCGCCCCGGTCGTTCAGGACCAGCTGGCCCTTGAGGCCGATGTCCGCGACCTGGATGCGGGCGCAGGCGTTCGGGCAGCCGTTGATGTTGATGGTGATCGGCTCGTCGAACTCCGGGATGCGGCGCTCGAGTTCGTCGATGAGCGCGGAGCCGCGCTGCTTGGTCTCGACGATGGCGAGCTTGCAGTACTCGATGCCGGTGCAGGCCATGGTGCCGCGCCGGAAGGGGGAGGGCTTGGCGGTCAGGTCCAGCGCCTCCAGCGCCTCGACCAGCGACTCGACCTGCCCCTCCTCGACGTCGAGGACGATCATCTTCTGCTCGACGGTGGTGCGCACCCGGCCCGAGCCGTGTGCCTCGGCGAGCTCCGCGATCTTCGTCAGGGTGGCGCCGTCCACGCGGCCGACACGCGGGGCGAAACCGACGTAGAAACGGCCGTCCTGCTGGCGGTGCACGCCGACGTGGTCGCGCCAGCGCTCGACGGGGGCGGCGGGCGCCGGGCCGTCGGCGAGCTTGCGCTTGAGGTACTCGTCCTCGAGGATCTGGCGGAACTTCTCCGGGCCCCAGTCGGCGACCAGGAACTTCAGGCGCGCCCGCGTGCGAAGGCGCCGGTAGCCGTAGTCGCGGAAGATGCCGATCACGCCCGCCCAGACGTCCGGGACCTCGTCCAGCGGCACCCAGGCGCCGAGCCGGACGCCGATCTTCGGGTTGGTGGAGAGTCCGCCGCCGACCCAGAGGTCGAAGCCGGGCCCGTGCTCGGGGTGCTCGACGCCGACGAACGCGACGTCGTTGATCTCGTGGGCGACGTCCAGGAGCGGGGAGCCGGAGATCGCCGTCTTGAACTTGCGCGGCAGGTTGGAGAATTCCTTGCTGCCGATGAACCGGCGGCTGATCTCGTCGACGGCCGGGCTGCCGTCGATGATCTCGTCCTCGGCGATGCCGGCCACCGGCGAGCCGAGGATGGTCCGGGGCGTGTCACCGCAGGCCTCGGTGGTGGACAGGCCGACCGCCTCGAGGCGGTTCCAGATCTCGGGCACGTCCTCGATGCGGATCCAGTGGTACTGGACGTTCTGCCGGTCGGTGAGGTCGGCGGTGCCGCGGGCGAACTCCTGCGAGATCTCGCCGATCACCCTCAGCTGCGCGGTGGTGAGCCGGCCGCCGTCGATGCGGACCCGCAGCATGAAGTACTTGTCGTCCAGCTCCTCCGGCTCCAGGATCGCCGTCTTGCCGCCGTCGATCCCCGGCTTGCGCTGGGTGTACAGCCCCCACCAGCGCATCCGGCCGCGCAGATCGTTGGGGTCGATCGAGTCGAAGCCCCGCTTGGAGTAGATCGTCTCAATGCGTGTCCGCACATTGAGACCGTCGTCGTCCTTCTTGAACTGCTCGTTGCCGTTGAGCGGGGTGTGGTGTCCCGCGGCCCACTGGCCCTCACCGCGGTGACGGCTCACCTTGCGGCGTGGAGTCGCGGCGGCAGGGTTCTGCGGGGTGGCGGCCATGGTTGATACGTCCTTCGGGACAGGCGGGAGGCGGCTCTGACCTGCGCGCGCGGGCGCATGGAGCATACGTGCGCGTCATTGCGCAGGCGGGAGGCTCGAACGGAGATGTCGGCGGTGCTGCGGCTCGTCAGCTCGCCGGACAGATGGCGCTGGACATGCGGCCGAGGTCGACGTGCCGCCGACTCACCAAGGCAATTCCAGTTCCGGACATGGCGAAAGCGTGTCACGGCGATCTGGACACAGTCCAGCTTCGTCCGCGATGCGGACACCCTTGTCCCGGAATGTGAGACATGGGTGTCGTCGGTCACATGACCCGCGGGGCCTCTTGTCGACGCAGGTCACAGCCGGTATGAGCGAGGAGTCAGGCGGGGAGAGCGCCTGGCCAGGGGCCCGGCGCGGACACCTCGGGCTGCTCCTCGACCTTGGTGTCGAACAGCTTGAAACCGCGTCGCTGATAGTTGTCCATGGCGTGCTCGCCGTCCAGGCTGCACGTGTGCAGCCACACCCGCTTGGTCTGCGGCAGCCCCGGCCAGCGGTCCGCTAGGTCCCATGCCCGGGCGGCGCCGTACGCCAGCAGGTGCCCGCCGATGCGCCGCCCCCGGAAGGCCGGGAGCAGACCGAAGTAAACGATCTCTACGGCACCGTCGTCCTGCGGCTCCAGCTCCACGTACCCGGCCGGCGTACCCCGGTCGTAGGCGACCCAGGTCTCGACCCCCGGACGCGCCAGATGTTCCTGCCATTGCGCGTACGTCCAGCGCAGCCGGTCGATCCAGCGGATGTCCCCGCCGACGGACGCGTACAGGAAACGGCTGAACTCGGGGGAGGGGACCTCGGAGCGGACGATCCGGACGTCGCCCTCGGGCGCGGCGGCCGGAAGGACGTCGTTCGGGTCGGTCTGCTCCAGGGACCAGGTGGTCACGGGGATGTTGGTCATGCCGGTCAGGGAATCATCTACCCGGTTGTTCTGTCGATCGAGGCCAGTGGCAGGGCGAAGAGCACTCGTCCCGACTGGGTCCAGACCTCGCCGGTCGCCTCCCAGTAGGAAAGGGATTCGGTCTGCGGGCTCCAGCAGCTGTGCGTTTCCTTGGCGCCGCACACGGCCGCCTCGGCCTTGTCCGTCCTGTTCTCGTCGCTCTCGCCGGCGTCCTGCCGCCACAGCGTCCCCTGCTTGTCCCGCGGGCCGGCGGCACGGGTCACGTACCACTCCTCCCCGTACGACAGCACACCCCGTACGCCCGTCACCTTCGTCTCGTAGGCCTCCGAGGCCCGTACCCGGCCGGTGTCGCTCGTGGCGAGCAGTCCCTCGTGGCCGGGGGCGGTGCTGAAGGGGTAGCGCCACAGGCGGGCCTTGCGGTCACCGTCGTCGAGGGTCCACTCCCCGGCGACCAGGCTGTCCGGCGCGGTGCTGCGGTCGAGGGAAACGGTTGCGGGGTGCGGGACGTCGGAGGCCCCGCTGAGTTCGTAGGAACCGATGGCCGGCAGTACGAAGCGGTAACCGTTTGCGGACCAGCCGCCCGGCACCCGCCCGACCGCGTCACCGGCGACGCCGGCCCGCTGGACCCGGTTCATGTCGTACACATAGAGCGCGGCCCGGTCCCCGTCGTCGGCGGTGACCAGAAGCTTGTCCTGGTACCAGACCATCCCGGAGACATGCGAGACCAGCCCCCGGAAGTCCCGCCCCTCGTCCACCGGGACGGCGAGCAGTGCCCAGGTGTAGGTGAGGTGGTTCAGGTCGCCCGCGTTCACGAAGCCGACCCGGGCCAGACCCCGGTCGGCGGCCGTGCCGCCGCTGCGCGACCAGCCGGAGAGGATCACCCGGTTCGAGCCCCAGACGCCGTCGTCGTCCGCGTCCCCCGAGGTGGTGACCGCGCCCGGCTGCCAGCCCTCGGTGTCGTCCGTGTTCCAGCAGTAGGCACGCGAGGCCGCGGGGGAGACGGGCAGAGCCCTGCGCTCGGTGGCCGAGCAGTCGATCGCGTCCCGCAGCGTGCGGTCGGCCCCGTCCAGCACCGCGCCGACGCCGACCGGTCGCCCCATTCCCGCGGCGAGCCGGTCCAGGGAGGCCTGCGGTACCCGGTTCTCCGTGAGACGCAGTTTTACGGTCTCGGCCGAGGCGGTAAGCGGTTTCAGATCCCCGGGCCCGTCGTCCGTGACCGTTGCCTGGGAGGCGCTGATCATGGTGGCGGCAGCGGTGAGCGCGAGGGCGGTTCCGGACAGGAACGCACGCAGTGCCCTGCCTCGTCTGCGCCGGCGGTGTCGGCCGCGTTGCTTCATTTGCCCTCCCGAGGCGGGCCAACTGCGCCTGATGATCCGTACGTTGACCGAGGAGCAGGTGGGGTGACCCGTACAGGGATGCTACGGCAGTCGGGCGCCGTGGGGACGAAGACTCCGCAAATATGCGGAAGATGCCACCGGAAGGACTCGGGTGAACCGTTGTCGCTACGGTGCCGCCGCCCGGTCTCTCACCACCGCGGGCGCGGTCGAATGCGGCAGCAGACCCTTCGGATCCGCCGGAAGGAGCACCTCGAGCTCGGCGTCCTCGCAGAAACGATACGGCCGGTGTTCCAGGAAACCCCCGAGATACCGCCGTACCCGGGACATCTCGGCCCGCACCGTCACCGTACGGCCCGGGTCGCCGAACATGTCCTCGGCCAGGCCCGCCGCGCTGCGGCCACCCCGGTCGGCCGCCAGCAGGTAGAGCAACTCGGCGTGCCGGGGACTGAGTTCGTGGGACCACGAACCCGCGCCCCCCGACACCGTCACCGACCAGCGCCGGGGCCGGGTCAGGTCCAGCACGATCCGGCTCGCGCCGTGCGGCGCCGACTCCGCGCTCTCGTCCACCGACCGGACCAGCCAGCCCCCGGCCAGCGGCTCCATCGAGCACAGCCCCAGTGCCGGGAGCCAGCGGCGGCCCGGGGACGGCGACTTGGGCAGCGCGATCCGGCTCGCGTACGGCATCCCGGTCACCGCGGCCGTCCACCCGTCCCCGTCCACCACAGCCGCCCGGCCGCCTAGCCGGGCCAGCACCGGTGCCGCCACCGCGCGCAACCGCTCCAATGACCCCACGTGCCTCTCCCGCAACCTCGACTCGGCGAGCTTCGCCACCGAGTCGACCCAGGCGAGCGTGGCCGGATGCATCGTCTCCAGCGGCCCACTGACATCGACCACGCCGAGCAGCCGGCCGTTGCGCGGGTCGGTGATCGGGGCGCCCGCGCAGGTCCAGGCCGCGTGCGAGCGCACGAAGTGCTCGGCGGCGAACACCTGCACGGGACGGCGCACCACTGCCGGCGTGCCCACACCGTTGGTGCCGACCACGGCCTCGCCCCAGTCCGCGCCGAGCTCGAAGCCGAGCCCGTCGGCCTTGCGCAGCACGGGTCCGCAGCCTTCACGCCACAGCACCCGGCCCTCCTCGTCGGCGACGACCATGATGTGGTGGGCGACGTCCGCGACCGACAGCAGCCCTTCGCGCAGCACCGGCAGCACCTCCCGCAACGGTGACTCCTCCCGCCTGCGCCGCACCTCGTCGGCGCTGAGCAGCCCCGCTCGGAAATCGTGGTCAGGGTCGACGCCGCTGCGCAGCATCCGATCCCACGACTGCTCGATCACGGGGCGCGGGGCGACTCGCGCCTGCTGGCCGGCCAGCCGGGCGTCGCGCACCTCGTTGAGCACCCGCGCCGCCCGCGCGGCGTCGACGGCCGCGAGCTGTGGCACGTTCATCGGTGGCATCGCCACTGGGCCTCCCGGGAACACACAGTCGGACAACCGGATGTCAAGTTTCTGCGCCGACTGTTTCCGGTCTTGCTGAAGGCCCCATCTTGCCGTCCACAGGTGACGGAGGGGCACAGTCCGGTCACAACCACCGACAAGTTGCAACCCCCTGCAACCCTGGTGAACATCCACAGGGTGTTTGAAACTTGAGCCACGCCGTCCCGAGCGGCGATTCTGGCCTCGCAGGGCCATTGCGGCGGGGGTGGTGCCGTGTCGGCGCAGCACCACCCCCGCTTCCTGTTCGCGCAGGCCGGCGCGGTCAGCGGCGGGGTTCGGCCCGCTCGACGATCGACGCCAGGTCGAGCGTGTGGGGCAGAGTCCCGAAGGCCGCGCCCCCGTCCCCGCCCAGCCGCGAGGCGCAGAACGCGTCGGCGACCTCCGGCGGCGCGAATCGTACGAGCAGTGCCCCCTGAAGCACCAGAGCGAACCGCTCCGCCAGCAGGCGCGCCCGTCCCTCGACGCCGCCCAGATCGGCCAGCTCCGTCAGCAGACTCTTGATCGCCTTGTCCAGCCGGTGATCGGCCCCGCGCGCCTGCCCCACCTCCTGGAGGTAGGCGTTCAGCGCCTGCGGCTCCCGTTGCAGTGCGCGCACCACGTCCAGAGCCTGGATGTTGCCCGCGCCCTCCCAGACCGAGTTCAACGGCGACTCGCGCACCAGCCGGGGCATCCCCGACTCCTCGACGTAACCGTTTCCACCCAGGCATTCCGACGCCTCCACCGCCACCGGCGCACAGCGCTTGGTCACCCAGTACTTGGCCGCCGGCACCGCGATCCTCAGCAACGCCCGCTCCTGCTCCCCATCGTCGTCATAGGCCGCCGCGAGCCGCAGCGCGAGCACGGTCGCCGCCTCCGACTCCAGCGCGAGGTCGGCCAGAACGTTGCGCATCAGCGGCTTGTCGACGAGTTTCCCGCCGAACACCTCACGGTGGGTGCAGTGATGGATCGCCTGCGCCACCGCCTGCCGCATCAGCCCCGCCGAGCCCAGCACACAGTCGAGCCGGGTCGCCGCCACCATGTCGATGATGGTGCGCACCCCGCGCCCCTCCTCACCGACCCGGCGGGCCCATGTCCCGTCGAACTCGACCTCGGCGGACGCGTTGGACCTGTTTCCCAGCTTGTCCTTGAGCCGCTGGAGGCGGAAAACGTTACGGGTACCGTCTTCCAGCACGCGCGGCACGAGGAAACAGGTGAGTCCGCCTTCGCCCCGGAGAGGGGCTGCCTGCGCCAGCACCAGGAAACCGTCCGACATGGGCGCCGAGCAGAACCACTTGTGACCGGTCAGTTCGTACGTCCCGTCCTCGGCGAGAGGAGTGGCGACCGTCGCGTTCGCCCGTACGTCGCTGCCACCCTGTTTCTCTGTCATACCCATGCCCAACAGCGCCCCGGCCTTCAGCCGGGCCGGCCGCAGCTCACGGTCGTAGATCGTGGACGTCAGCCGGGGCTCCCATTCGGCGGCCAGCTCCGGATCGGCGCGCAGCGCGGGCACCGCCGCGTGGGTCATCGACAGCGGACAGCCGTTGCCCGCCTCCACCTGGGTCCACACCAGGAAACCCGCCGCCCGACGCACATGCCCGCCCGGCCGCACCCAGGCATCCGTCAGATGGGCTCCGACCCCCTTGCCGAGCAGCCGGTGCCAGGCCGGATGGAAGTCGACCTCGTCGATGCGGTTCCCGTAGCGGTCGTGCGTACACAGTTTCGGCGGATACTCGTTGGCCTGTACCGCCCACTCGTGCAGCTGCTCCGAGCCGGCCGCCCGGCCGAGCGCCGACAACTCGCCGTGCGCCTCGTCCAGGAGTTCCGGATCGAGATGCCGTTCCACGGCCGCCACCAGCGCCTGATCGGCGCCGTACACGTCGTACCCGGTCAGGGGCGGGGGCTGGTTGGTCACGGTGTGCGTGGTGCCTGCCATAGCCAGAACCTACCCCCGGGTACGACGGTCATGGCCACCCAGGAGCGCGCGTGCCGCTCCCCGACCCGGTGAAGTGGCCTTGCCGGAGGTGAGTGCAGCCCCGAACGGCGGATACCTTTAGGGCGTGCAGCCAGGAAGTCAGTCACCCGAGCAACCCGGGAGCCCCACCGGGCGTCTCCACCGGGCGCGTGCCCTTTACCGCAACGTTTCCAAGCGACGGACAGCCTGGCTGCTGTTGAAGGACACCACCAACACCTGCATCGAGTACCGCATCCTCGGTCTCGCCGCCGAAGCCGCTTTCTTCACGTTGCTGTCCGTGCCGCCGCTGCTGCTCAGCCTCATCGGGCTGCTCGGCTATGTCGACGACTGGACCGGTACCGACACCATCACCAGCCTGGAGGCCAACCTCCTCGACGCCTCGCGCACGGTCCTCTCGGACAAGGGCGTCAGGCAGATCGCCCAGCCGATCCTCGACGACGTGATGAAGGGCGGCCGCCCCGACGTCATCTCCATCGGCTTCCTGTTCGCGCTCTGGTCGGGCTCGCGCGCGGTGAACGTCTTCATCGACACCATCACCGTGATGTACGGCCTCGACGGCGTGCGCGGCATCGTCAAGACACGGCTGGTGGCCTTTCTGCTGTTCGTCGGGGCCCTGCTGATCGGCTCGGTCGCGCTGCCGCTGATGGTCGCCGGGCCGGACGCGGTGGTACGGATCGTCCCCTGGTCGACCACCGTGGTACAGGTCCTGTACTGGCCGGTCGTGATCGTCCTGTCCGTCGCGTTCCTGACCACGCTCTACCACGTCTCCGTACCCGTGCGCTCACCGTGGATCGAGGACGTCCCCGGCGCGCTCGTCGCCCTCGCCATGTGGGTACTCGGCAGTTTCCTGCTGCGCATCTATCTGACGAACACGATCGAGGGCGCCACGATCTACGGTTCCCTCGCCGCCGCCGTCGCCGTGCTGCTGTGGATCGGCGTGTCCGCGTTCGCCGTGCTGGTCGGCGCCGCCGTCAACGCCGCGATCGACCGGGTCTGGCCGGCCGCCGCGACGGCCGCGGCCCGTGCCGCCAACGAACGGCTCCGGGAGGAGGAGGCCGCGGAGTACGTCGCCCGCATGGCGGCGATGCGCTCCCACGGGGACGACGACCCCGACGATCCCGACATGCCGTCCGAGTTTCCCGAGCGGTGGTCCCGCTTTCTTCCACCGGAGGACGTGACGGGACGTTTCCGGACGCATGCGAAGAGTGCTCCGAAGGGCCACGGGGGAAACGGCGGAAACGGGGAGGAACAGCCCCCGGAGAGGTGAGTTCTCGGAGAGGTGCGTCCCCGGGGAGCGAACCGAGGAGGAGCGAGCCCCAGCACCGGAGCGCTCCCGGAAACGCGGAACCTAAGCTTTCCAGACGCCCGCCCCCGCCGACTCCTTCGCGAACTCCGTGAAGTCACGCGGCTCGCGGCCGAGCACCTGTCGGACGCCCTCCGAGAGATAGGCGTTACGACCGTCCAGCAGCGATTCGAACAGCTCCACCAGAAACGCGACTTCCTTCGCGGGCACCCCGAACCCGGCCAACTGCTCACCGTACTCAGGCGCCGGTACGGGCGTGTACGTCAGCTCGCGCGCGGCCGCCCGCCCGACTTCCGCAACCGCTTCCCGGAACGTCAGCAGCCGAGGCCCCGACACCTCGAGTGTCTGACCGACGTACCGGTCGCCCTCGGTAAGCGTTTTCACCACCACGTCGGCGACATCCCGCAGGTCGACGAACGGCTCCGGCACCTCCCCACCCGCGAACACCAGCTCCCCGCTCTGCCGCAGCCCTTCCACCAGCGGCCCCTCACTGAAGTTCTGCGCGAACCACGCGGCCCGTACGATCGTCCAGTCCGCACCCGACGCCCGCAGCGCCTCCTCGGTCGGCAGCGCCCGCTCCTCACCCCGCGACGACAGCAGCACCAGCCGCCGCACCCCGAGCGCGACCGCCTCCCGGGCCAACCGCCCCACCGCGTCGGCCGCGTCCGGCGCTCCCACGTCCGAGGGATACACCAGGTACGCCGCGTCCGCGCCGCGCAGCACGTCCGCCCACGTCGAGCCGTCGTGCCAGTCGAACCCCTGGGCCCGCGAGGCCGCCCGCACCGTCAGCCCGGCCGCCTCGGCCGCCTGCGCCACCCGGCTGCCCGTACGACCGGACGCGCCGGTCACCACCACCGTCATCCGCTGTGCCGTGTTCTGTGTCATGCGTTCAGTCAACTGCCGTACGCCGCACGGTCCCATCGCTGAACGGCTCATTCCCATAAGCGCGCGTCTACGCTGGCCGCATGGACGCTCCTCCACGCTCGAACATGCTCAGGCGGGGGGACCCCCTTGCCGGCCTGCTGGAGGGCCCACGCGCGCGTGGCGCCCTCATGATCCGCGCGTGCTTCGACCCGCCCTGGGCCGTACGGGTCGAGGACCGCGCCCCGCTGACGGTGATGCTCATGGTGCGCGGCGAGGGCTGGGTCGTCCCGGACGAGGGGGAGGACGTCCGCCTGCGGGCCGGCGACCTCGCCATCGCGCGCGGCCCCGCCCCCTACACCTGCGCCGATGCCCCCGGCACGCCCCCGCAGGCGCTGATCCTTCCCGGCGGACAGTGTGCGTACCCCGACGGGAGCCTCCTGAACGGCTCCATGGACCTGGGCGTGCGCACCTGGGGCGACCGGCTGGACGGCTCCACTGTCGTGCTGATCGGCACGTACCTGATGCAGGGCGAGATCAGCGGCCGACTGCTGGATGCGCTGCCCCCACTGCTGTCCCTGACCTCCGACGTCTGGCAGTGCCCGCTCACCCCTCTGCTCATGGAGGAGATCGTCCGCGACGAACCCGGTCAGGAGGTCGTCCTGGACCGTCTGCTCGACCTCCTGGTCATCGCCGCGCTGCGGGCCTGGTTCTCCCGCCCGGAAGCGGCGGCGCCGGCCTGGTACCAGGCGCTGGCCGACCCGGTCGTGGGCCGCGTTCTGCGGCTGGTCCAGGACGACCCGGCGCACCCCTGGACCGTCGCTTCCCTCGCCGCGAAGGCCGGTGTCTCCCGGGCGGCCATGGCCCGCCGCTTCAGCGAGCTCGTGGGCGAACCCCCGATGGCCTACCTCACCGGGTGGCGCCTCGCCCTCGCGGCCGACCGACTGCGCGACACCGAGGAAACGATCGGCGCGATCGCCCGCCAGGTCGGTTACGGGAGCGCTTTCGCCCTGTCCAGCGCCTTCAAGCGGGTGTACGGCGTCAGCCCACAGGAACACCGGACGCGGGTGGCTTAGCGGGCCCGGGGGAGGGGGCACCCGGACGGATGGACCGGTTGGGACGGCCGGGGTGCTGGTGGGGGCGGTGTGGTGCCCTGCTGGGGCGGGCGCATGCGAAGGAAAGGCCGGGAAAGGCGGGGAAACGCGTTTCCGGCCGCGTTTGGTCGCTGGCGGTAGCGAGGCCTCATGCCATGCCTACGACGCTCTCCGGACCGGGGTGGTGAAAGCGCTGGTTGGCCTTGCGGTATGCGGTTTCCTCGCCGTAGTGGCGAGCGGCACTGCAGCGGCCTGTTTCGCTGCGAGCCGCCGGATGGAGCGTCGCGACATGGGCAATCCGGTTTCCGGTCGCGGAACGGACGCTGCCACACCGGACGGACGGAGGCTCCCTCCATGCAGGAGGCACTGGTGAAAGCGGGACAGGGGAGCGCCGCGGCTCCGTCCCGGCGCCCCGGATCCCGGCGGCGTAGCCTGGCGTACATGTACGAGGAACGGCCCTCCCGGCTGGTCGGGGCGGTGGTGTGGACGAACACGCCGTCCGCGGCATCCGGCACGCTTCCCGTGCTCCCGGACGGCTGTATGGACCTGCTGTGGCACGAAGGCAGACTGCTGGTCGCCGGACCGGACACCCACGCTCACGTACCCGACGGCCCGCCCGTGACCTGGGTTGGCATCCGCCTGTTCCCAGGCACCGCGCCCGCACTGCTCGGCGTACCGGCCCATGAACTACGCGATCGCCGTGTCGAGTTGGCCGACCTCTGGACCGCATCGGAGGTGCGCCGCCTTACCGGCCGGGTCGCCGCGGCCCCGCACCCGGCGGTGGCACTGGAGGAGCTGGCGCTGGAGAGGGCGGCGCCGCCGGACCGGACGCTGCGCCGACTGGTCACCGCCCTCGCCGCAGGTCGGGCGGTAGCCGAAACGGCCGACGAACTAGGCCTTGGGGCACGCCAGTTGCATCGCCGTTCGCTGGCCGCCTTCGGCTACGGACCCAAGACGCTGGCCCGGATCCTGCGCCTGCAACGGGCTCTGGCGCTGGCCCGGCAGGGTGTGCCGTACGCGGACACGGCGAACCGGGCCGGTTACGCCGACCAGGCCCATCTCTCCCGTGATGTCAGGGAGTTCACGGGCCTCACGCTGGGCGCTCTCCTGCGCTGAGCGGGCTGCGCTACTGAGGGAGCGGCGCGAACAGGTCGACGCCGTTGCCGTCGGGGTCGAGCACGACGGCGTAGCGCTGGCCCCAGAAGGCGTCCCACGGCTTCAGGTCACCCTGGTGGCCGGCGCCCAGCAACTCCTCGTACACCGTGTCGACCTCGCCCGGTGTGTCACAGCGCAGCGCGAGTGAGGTCCGGCCACCGTCGGACGGCGGCTGCCATCCCGGGTTGAACGAGCGGACGGTGTCCTCGGTGTCCAGCAACAGCCGCAGTCCACCGGGCAGTTCGGCCTCGGTGTGCGGTTCTTGCTCGGCCCCCTCGGGAAAGGCGAAACCGAGCCGACGGTAGAAGGTGACGGACGCGGCCATGTCGGATACGACCAGGCCGATGGCATCGAATCGTGGACTCATACGGCAACGGTAGGCAGCGCTGCCGCGGCTGGTCTTGAAAGAAACGGACACGTCCCCGGAAAACCTTTCCGTACGCCCGGACGGCGCCGGAGGGCGGATGCCCGACCCCGCGGACACGGAACCCGGCCCCGTCTCGACGACCGGCTGAGCGTTGTTGCCGATCACCTTCCAGGCCGCCGGCTGCGAGAGCGGGCCGACGCGCGCCCGCCAGGGCTCGGAGGGAGCCTGCTGTCGGTTGGCTCCGGAGCCCGCACGAGGAGGGGACGGTCGCCGTCGCGAGGTTCACCGATGCCGACCTCGATCGGGCCGCTCCGTTTGCCTGGAGTGGCCGAGAGCGGACGGCCGCGCCTGTTGAGGGCGGGAGCTTCCCGGGTCAGCCGAAGGTCACCGGTCCGTTGGGTGTGTCCACCGTGAACGAGAGTCCCGCCGGGCCCTCGGTGAGAGCGAGGTCGGTGCCGAGGGTGGTCAGCACGGGGTGGATCTCTTCGGGGTGGGGAGCGGTGGCGGTCAGTTCCAGCAGGAGACTGACGGGCAGGCCTGAGGCGCAGGGATGGGTCGTGCTGCCCCAGTCGATGAGGAAGGGCACCAGGCCGGACGGATGGGGGGAGCCGCCGTCGGTCAGCCGCCATCGCAGCAGGGTGCCGTCGGGTCGACGCCGGCTCATCTCCCGTACGCCACCGGTGTCGTAGCCCCGCGAGCGGGCGGCCTCGACCGTCGCGTCCAGATCGGGCGGGCTGACGGCCCAGGTGATCGTCCGCGCGGAGGTGAGCGCGTCCACGCCGAAGGGACGTGGGTAGGACGGTGCAGGCTGTTCCGGATCAGGGCCGATGATCTCCAGATATGCGCGATGACCCAGGTCGACCAGGTAGTTGCGGGTGCCGAGCCCGACATGCACACCGCCCGGCGCCGGGGCCACTCCCGTGCGCCGGGTGAACTCGGCGACCGTCGCCGCCAGATCGGGCGTTGCGAGGACGATGTGGTCGAGGCGTGCGGGAATGGTGTTCATCCCGCCCGAGCCTACGCGCCCGGTCTCCGAAAGGGCCGCGCCCTGTGGAACGCCCGTGCGGCAGGCTGGGGTGCGGGTTTTATGCGCCGTACGGTACCCACGCCGCACCGGCACGGCTGGCGTGGCGGCCGATCCGCGCTCGCCGTCGGTGACGGCCGGGGGCGATCGGCGGCGGGGCGGCGTCGGAAACCAGATGAAAGCGGTGGACTCGCTTGCACCGGGGCCTCGCGCGGGAGTGCCGGTCACCTCAGGGGAGCCCGCGCAACACGAGCAAACGGTTACACCCCTGCTCAGCAGCCTGCCTGAGGTACACAGGGCCTCCGCGGCCGGGAGCGCAGACCGGACGGTATCGACGCATCACGCGGGTCTCGCCGGCCGGGCGCCGACATCCGGAAGGGGGTCGAGCCCGTCCCACCGACTCCGAAAGCAACACCCACCTCCGAAATTTTTCGTCCTGATCATCTCCCTGGGACCCGAACTCTCGTCCGCCTAGGCTCGTCCCCATGACCGCCCGCCTGCTCGTGTACACCCGCACAACCGATTACCGCCACGACTCCATCCCTGATGCCATCGCCGCCGTGCGCGGGTCGGGCGAGTTCGCCGTCCACCACACCGAGGACCCGGCGGCCCTGGAGGCCTCGCTGGACGAGTACGCGGCCGTGGTCTTCCTCTCCACCAGCGGCGAGGTGCTGACCACGGCAGGGCAGCAACGACTCGCCGGTTACGTCGAGGCGGGCGGCGGTTTCGCCGGGGTGCACGCGGCGGCCTGCACCGAGTACGACTGGCCGTACTACGGCGAACTCCTCGGCGCCCGCTTCGCCCGCCACCCCGAGTACCAGTCGGGCAAAGTGGTGATCGAGGACCACGACCACCCCGCGACCCGCTCGCTGCCGGCCGTCTGGGACTTCTCCGACGAGTGGTACGACTTCCGCGCCAACCCGCGCGGTCGGGTACGTGTTCTCGCCGTCGCCGACGAGTCGTCCTACACGGGGGGCGGAATGGGAGCCGACCACCCGCTGGCCTGGTGCCGTGAACAAGGCCGGGGACGCGTTTTCTACACGGCTCTCGGGCACGCCTCCCAGGCCTACGCCGACCCTCACTTCCGTGCCCATCTGGGCGGCGGCATCGCCTGGGCGGCACGGCTGCGGGACCAGTGACGTTTCTCCGGTGAACCGGTTGCGCCATTGGGGTGAGCAAAGCCTTCACCTGGAGGAAGCCGCGCGTCGACATAGAGATCCTTTTGTCTTCGTAAAGGGCCGTTGTGTCGCAACGGCTTTCTTGCACCTGGCGTGTTGACCCCTCGACTCCATTGGAGGAGCCGGACGGTGACTTACGGGAACAAGTTGCGGGAGCGGATCGCCGACCCGGGAACGACCCCGCTGATCGGCGTGTACGACATGTACTCGGCATCGATCGCGGCGGAGCACTACGACGGGATGTTCGTCTCGGGCTTCGGCTTCGCGGCCTCGCACTACGGGCTGCCGGACATCGGTTTCATCGCCTGGCCGGACATGGTGGCGTTCGTCCAGCGGCTGCGGGGAGCGTTCCCGCAGCAGCACCTGCTGGTGGACATCGACGACGGGTACGTCGATCCGGAGGTCGCCTGTCATGTGGTGGAGGGCCTCGAGCGCATCGGGGCCTCGGGCGTGATCCTGGAGGACCAGAAGCGGCCGCGCCGGTGCGGGCACGCCGACGGCAAGCAGGTACTGCCGCTGAACGAGTACCTGGCGAAACTGGAGATGGTGCTGGCCACCCGGCGCGACATGGTCGTGGTGGCCCGTACCGACGCCACCGACGAGCACGACATCCTGCGGCGGGCCGGCACGCTGGCCGCCACCGACGCGGACGTGATCCTGGTCGACGGGGTCCGCACCGTGGAGTGGATCCGCCGGATCCGTGACGTGGTGGGGAACAAGCCGCTGCTGTTCAACCAGATCGCCGGCGGCAAGTCCCCCAGGCTCTCGCTGAGCGAACTGTCCGACCTGGGCGTGAACGTCGCGGTCTACAGCACGCCGTGTCTCTTCGCCGCGCACGCGGCGATGGACTCCGCGCTCGCCGACCTCAAGCGCGCCGACGGCAGGCTTCCCCAAGTGGACGCGGCGAGCGGCATCGGCGTGCGCGCCTCGACCGAACTGTTGGAGCGGAACATCGCGCGCCTGCGCCCCGCGCCAGAGAGCGTGAACGCGTGAGCCCGATCGCGTCCCGGCTGAGGACGGCGACGGTCCTGGCGGCCGCCCTGCTGGGCGCCGCCACAGCGCCGGCGGTCGCCGAAGGCAGCCTGATCACCGTGGTCGACAACTCGCACGCCGACTCGATCCTCGAGGTCGACCGGGCGGCCAACGTCCAGCAGGGAAGCAGCGGCACCGCGGGCAGCGACCACGACGGAAGCGCTGTCGACATGATGGAGGCGCTGGTCGGCGCGCCGGACCGGGGTGACGACTGAGGCGAGGGGATCACCGGCCGGGAGTCACCGTGATGGTGACGCCCGGCCTTCCGCTGTCTGTTACGACGATTTTCTCGCCGACCCGAGCGAGCGCCCCGCTGCCGGGCGAGGCACCCCACGGGGAAGAAACGCATTGCAGCGATGGCCACGGCGACGGCCGGGGCCCGGTCGCGGCCGTGACGCTCGTGACGTACCGACGCACGCGAGCGGCCGAGCCGCGCGACCGGGTTGCCGAACGGTGCGTCAGTCCTCGTCGAAGTCCGGGCGTCCGGCCTCGTCCAGCTCGACGTCTTCGGGCTCGTCACCGGACTCGTCACCGGGCTCGCTGACGGTGGCGTGAGCGGTGGCGTCCCGAGGGACGGCACCGAGAGTCGCGGCCTGGGCCGTCCCCATGACGCTGATGAGGACGGCGGACACGACGACGAACAGAACTGTGGCGCACGTGCTGAGGTTCATGCCCGGAAAACGATCAGTAACGCCGGAAGGTCACCGTTTCACGTCTTTGCCCGCCGGCGCGGTGGAGCCGTGCTCGCCCTCTCCACGAGCCGTGTCGACAACTCCGTCCGCGTCCCTTCCGGGTGCTCGCCGTCCATCATCCGCAGCAACAACCGCAACCCCGTTGCCGCCATCTCAGCCAGCGGCTGGCGCACGGTGGTGAGAGCGGGGCTGGCCCATCGGGACTCCGGCAAGTCGTCGAAACCGACCACACTGACGTCGTACGGGACCCTCAATCCCCTTTCCGTCAGCGCCAGATAGGCGCCGAGGGCCATGTGGTCGGAACAGACGAACACGGCCGTCGGTGGTTCGGGCAGATCGAGCAGCTCATGCATGCGCCGGTGTGCGACGGACTCGTCGAACCCACCGTTGCGCAGGTACTCGGGGCGACAGGTGATCCCTGCCGACGCCAGGGCCGAACGGTAACCGGCTACCCGGGCACTGCTGCACATCTTGCGGCGCGGACCGGCGATCACGGCGATGCGTTCATGGCCGAGCGCCAGCAGGTGCTCGGTCGCAGTGACCCCACCCTGCCAGTTCGCCGCGCCCACCGACACCACCCCGGGCGGCGGCTCGACCACCGGGTCGATCAGCACGAACGGGGTGCGGTGCTGCTCCAGCCATGCGTACTGAGAGCCCGTCAACTCCGTCAGGTTGAACAGCACTCCGGCCGACCCGCGCACGGTCAGCTTGTCCAGCCAGCCGCGCTGCGGGCGGCCGACGCGGGTGCGGGACAGGGCGGCGGAGACGACCACGTCCAGACCCGCGTCGTGTGCCGCCTCCTCCACCCCGTGCAGTACCGCGCCCGACCAGGAGCTGTCCAGCGAGTGCACCACGAGGTCGATCAGCCGGGGCGGCTTGGTCGCGTCGAAGCGTGGTCTGCGCACATAGCCCAGCCGGTCCAGCGCTTCCGTCACCCGGCGTCTGGTCTCGGGGGCGACGTCCTCCCTGCCGTTGACCACCTTGGAGGCGGTCGGTACCGACACCCCCGCCTCGCGGGCCACGACCGCCAGGGTCGGCCCAGCCGTCACGCTCGCACTTGCCGTGCGCACCATCGGGAACCACCTCTCCGGCCCGCCCGAAGGCCAGCGAAAGTTCGACCAGCGCCCTTTCGGAGCCGATTCGGAAACAGACAGCTCGCAGAAAGCGCTTGCTATCCTAGGTGTGCCTCGGCGTGACGTGAAGACTCCGGAAAACGCGGGATCTTGAGCGCCGGAACTTTCGAAACTCCGGACGCTCGGCGCGGCGCGAGGGGACTGCCCCCTGACACAAGACGGGCGGCCTGAGCGGAGACGGGCACCGGACGGGGTCGGTACGCCGAATCGGCACATGTCGGCAGGGCCGGTGTGAGGGAGCCCGGCCGGACGGCGCGGTGTCCTCACGCCGGCATGCAGGCCAGCCGGAAGCCCCGGAAGCCGGCGGTGAAGGACGCATCGACCAGGTCCCGGGCGTGGATCCCGGCCAGGGTGCCGGTGAAACGCAGCCGATCGCCGAGGTCCGGGGCGGAGCTCCGGGAGAGCCCCGCACACCATTGCAGACACGAGGAAAACGTTTACGGAAACTGATCGAAGAGCTGTCGACGCTGCGGCTCAGCGTTGCCGCTTAGGCGGCCGCACCGAGTCCCGTACGACGACATGGGTGCCCAGGACCAGGTGCTCGGCGTCTCCGCTCTTGCGTCGGGCGCCGCCCCCGGAACCCTGCCGGCGGTCGGCCACCGCACGCAGGGCGACCCGGCCCATTTCCTCGTACGGCACGTGGACCGTGGTCAGTTGGGGGGTGAGCTGGGACGCCAGGGGGATGTCGTCGTAACCGGTGATCGACACGTCGTCCGGCACCCGCAGACCTGCCCCGCGCAGCGCCTGCATGGCTCCCGCGGCGACGATGTCGGTGCCGGCGAGCACCGCGGTGAAGTCCGGCGTCTCGTGCAGAGCGGCCTGCACCGCGGCGTACCCGTGCTCGTCGTCGTACGGACCGTGCCGCACCAGCCCCGGGTCGAACGGCACCCCGTATGCCTCGAAGGCGCGGCGGGCGCCCTTCAACCTGCCCTGCGCGGTGGTGAGTTCAGCGTGTCCGGGCAGGACCAGGATCCGCCGGTGACCGGCCGAGAGCAGATGGCTGGCCATGGCGTACGCGCCGGACTCGTTGTCGTAGTCGATCGTCGTGGCCGGGACGTCCCCCTCCAACGGTGGCCTGCCGACCAGGACCAGATGCGAGCCGGCCGCGTCCAGAGAACGGGCGAACCGGGCCATACGCAGCTGGTACTCGTCGTAGTCGTAGGCGCCGCCGAGCAGGACCACGGCGTCGGCGCCCTGCTGGCGCATCAGGTTGACGAGGGCGAGTTCGCGTTCGGGGTCGTCACCCGTGGTGCCGACGATCGACAGCCAGCCGCGCAGGGTGGCCGCACCCTCGACGCCCTTCGCCACGTGGGCGAACGCTGCGCCGGTGATGTTGTTGATCAGTATCGCCACCGTCGGAGTACCACCACCGGCCAGGGAGCGGGCGTGCGCGTTGGTGACATAGTCCAGGTCGCGGACGACCTTCATCACGCGGCGCCGCAGCTCCTCCGAGACCGGGTAGTTGCCCGACAACACGCGGGAAACGCTTGCCACGGACACACCCGCGCGTTCCGCCACATCCCGTATGGTCGCCCGGCCGGCGTCACCCGTCGTCCTGCGCTGACTCACGTTGCGGCTCCTTCACTGTTCGTGGGCGCCGACGAGGGCGCCGTGGAGGCCACGGTCGCGGACCTCGCCGTTGCCTGATCAGCACGGCAGGGGCCCGGCCCCCCATCGGTGCGGGAACCGTATCCCAAGGGTCCGCGAGGTGGACCTGCCTGTGGATAACCCCGGCCATCGCCGTGGCCAGAGACGTCGGCAAGGGGGCGGACCTGCGCATCACGCCACCCGGGCCAGGTCTGCGTGGCGTACTTCGTGGGCGAGAGGCAGTCCGTCAGCCAGCCGTTCCAGCTCCTCGACGACGATGCGACCGAGCCTTTCCAGCTCGTTTCCGAGGGAGCCTGCGATGTGCGGGGTGAGAAACACGTTGGGCAACCGGTAGAGAGGAGAGTCCGCGGGCAGCGGTTCGGGTTCGGTGACGTCCAGGACCGCATGCAGTCGACCGGAGACCAGTTCGTCGGTGAGGGCGGAGTGGTCGACGAGAGCGCCCCGAGAGGTGTTGATCAGCACGCCGCCGTCACGGATCAGGGCGAGACGGGCGCGGTCGAGCATGTGGTGGGTCGCGGGGATGTCGGGCGCATGCAGGCTGACGATGTCGCTTTGTCGCAGAAGATCTTCCAGAGAAAGCAGCCGCGCGCCGAGTCCGACGGCCTCCGCCGCGTCCACGTACGGGTCGTGCAGGAGGACCTCGAAGTCGTAAGGGCGCAGCAGTTCCAGGAGGCGTCGCCCCACACGCGAGGCGCCGATGACCCCGATCCGGCGGCCGAGGTTGCCGGTGGTCGCGGTCTCGGCGGGGGTGGGCTGGGCGTGGGTGCGCCGGAAGCGCTCACGGTGGACGAAGGTGTCCTTTCCGGCGAGCAGGATCATCGCGAGTGTGTACTCGGCGACCGGGACGGCGTTGCCGGTCACCGCGCTGGAGACGGTCACCCCTCGGCTCCACAGGGCCTCTCCGACCAGGGAGCGCACCGAACCCGCAGCGTGCAGGACCGTACGGAGCCTAGGCGTCGCATCGAGGATGTCCGGTTCGAGGCGGGGGCAACCCCAGCCAGTGATCAGGATCTCGGCGCAGGCCAGCGCCGACGCCGCGGCGGGATCGGTGAAATCCCTTACGACGAGCGCCGGGTCGATCTCGGCCGACTGCCGTAGCCGGGTCACGAGCGGCGGGGGAAACAGCAGGGGAAGGTGCACCGGATCCATGGCGAACACGGCCCTGGGCAGCTGGGCGCTGGGCATGACTCTCCTGAGGTGCGTGGGAAACGTTTTCTGAAAGCGCCTTCTACCGTAGATCTGGCGCAGAGGCGTGGTCAATCAGTCGGGCGATCGCCGGGGTGGAACCCTTTCGCTCGGCTACGGCGCAAATAGCCATCTCAGAGCGGCTGTTGAGGTGCTGATGCGGACCGGTTTCGTCGGATGGGAGGGCAGGCGAAACCTGTTTCCGACCGGTGAGGTGGGGGGCGCGAGAGGTCTGAGTGCCGCGTGGGGATACATGCGGTGGACGAGCGGGTCCACAACCGGTTGTCGCTGTTTCGTCGAAAGCCGTGCACCGGGGCCGAGCGCGGCGGCGGCACGCGTCGGTCGGCTCTTGCCAGGGCTTTACTCCGTGCGGCCCCTTCGATCTGTGCAGGTCAATGGACTGTAGTAGGCAGCCGACGTGGCAACGGCCGGCGCTCCGGGGCGTAGTGGGGGCCGTGCACAGAGTTTTCGAAAGTCTGCGGGGCCCCTTGACGGGCTACCGGGAGCGGAAGAAGCTCTGGCCACTCAGTCGTAGCAACCGGTTCCTACCCTGTTACTGCGGCCGCTCTCGCGACCGTGGCGTTCGCTTCCGCCGAGTCCGCAACGCTCACGCCCTCCCGAAACAGAAGCCGAGGCCCCATGCGCTCCCACGCCGGTACTCCTCCCAGCCGCCGACGCTTCCTCTCTCCGGTCGCCGGTGGCGCAGAGGTCGGAGCGGCGGCGCTCAACGGGTGCGCGGTGCAGGTGTCGAGCGGAGTCAGCGGGAGGGACGAGACCGTCACGTCGATGGTCAAGGACGACGACATCTGCCCAGAACTGATCAAGCAGGCCCAGAAGGACATCGGGGTCGGGATCGTCACGCCACCCTGGTCATACTCGGCTCCGCCTGGTTCGGCTTCGGCTTCGCACGACCGGACGCACCCGGCAAGAGGGCCCTGTTCGGCATCCTGGTCGGCTCGATGATGCTGCCCCAGTTCATCACCTTGCTGCCCACCTACCTGATCTTCGCCAAGCTCGGCGTGGTCGACACCTACTGGCCCCGGGCGCTGTGGGGCCTGGCCGCCACGCCCCGCCTGGTCTTCCTCTTCCGGCAGTTCTTCGCCGGTCTGCCGCGTGCGTTGGAGGAGGCCGCCATTGTCGACGGCTGCGGCTCCGCCGGTCTCTTCTGGCGGGTCTTCCTGCCGCAGGCCCGGCCGGTACTCTCCGCGAGCTTTGTGATCGCCTTCACCTGGACCCGGGGCGATTACATCGCCCGCACTTCTGCTCTCGACCGACCGGTCCACGCTCGCCGTGGCCGTCATGTCCACCTACCTCAATGCGGCCGGCACACCCGTCACCACCCTCCAGCCTCGGTGATGTACGTCGTGCCCCTCCTGCTGGTCTTCTCGTCGCTCAGCGCGGCTTCGTCGCCGGGACGGCGACGTCCGGCCTCAAGTAGTCCGACGTTCAGCGTCTCGAAGTAACCCCTTACCGACCGTTGCAAGGAGTCATGCATGAACGCACCCCTGTCCCGTCGCACCGCCCTCCAGGCGGCCGGCGCCACCGTGTTCGCCGCCGGCCTGTCCAGCGGTCTCATGGCCACAGCGGCTCACGCGGACGACGACAACTCTGGTTCCACACTTCTCACGTACCCTCGCCCGGCTGCTCTGCCGACCAACACCAGCTTCAAGGTGCGTGTGCGCACCGCTCCTGACGGCGAGTGGCAGACACTCGACATCTACCGGCCTCAGCTGGAGGAGATCAACGCCACCACCGGTTCCGGCAAGGTCTACAACACCTCGATGGTGTATTTCGACTTCCGTGGTTCCGTGGAGTTGAAGGTCACCTACCTCAAGGGCGGGGCGACCAAGGCGAGAGTGCGGCCGGACGCGCTGGGCATCTCGCCCGAACTCCTGGGAGACACAGCCGGTTCACCCTCGCCGAGCCGCGCGACGTCGTCGTGCAGATCAATGACGAGATCTTCGACTGCCTGCACGTCATCACCAACCACATCGACCCGAACCCGCCCTGCGCCGACGACCCCGACGTGGTCTACTTCGGCCCCGGCGTGCACACGGTCACCGGCAACGTCCTCACCGTGCCCAGCGGCAAAACCGTCTACCTTGCCGGTGGTGCCGTCCTCACCGCCCAGGTCTTCTTCAAAGACGTCGAGAAGGCCGCTCTCACCGGCCACGGCATGCTCTACGCCGGCCCAGGCGGGATCCTCTGCGAGGGCAGCAAGAACATCCGCGTCCGGGACGTCATCATCATGAATCCCAACGGCTACGCGGGCACGTTCGGCGAGAGCGAGAGCGAGAACGTCCACGTCAAGAAGGCGCGTTCGTTCAGCTCGAAAGGCAATGGAGACGGTTTCGACGTCTTCTCCTCGACCGGGATCGTCTTCGACGGCTGCTTCATGCGCAATACCGACGATTGCTTCGCCATCTACGCCCACCGCTGGAACTACTACGGCGACACCCGCGACATCACCATCCAGAACTGCACCCTCTGGGCCGACGTAGCCCACCCGATCAACGTCGGTACCCACGGCAACACCGATGCGCCGGAGATGATCGAGAACCTCGTTATCAAGAACCCCGACATCCTCGACCACCGTGAGCCGCAGATGGGATACCAGGGCTGCATCGCCCTCAACCCCGGTGATTCCAACCTCATCAAGAACGTCCGCATCGAGGACGTACGGATAGAGGACTTCCGCTGGGGTCAGGTCATCCACATGCGGATCATGTACAACACGAAATACAACACCTCGGTCGGCCGCGGCATCGAAGACGTCTACATCAAGAATCTCAGCTACCGAGGCACCCACGCCAACGACCAAGCAGTCGCCTACGCCAAGTCCGGCGCCGGAAACGGTTCCGTAGCGCACGCGGTTCCGTACCTGTACACCGACGCGGACGGCTATGACCTCGGTCAGTGGCAGGAGTCAGGACGGGATCAGGGGCACACCGTGATGGGCATGGGGCAGATGGGCGCGATCTGCGAGATGGCCTGGAACCAGGGTGACGACCTCTACGCCTACGACAGCAAGCGGTTTCTGAAAGCCGCCTAGTACGTTGCCAAGTACAACCTCGGCAATGACGTGCCCTTCACCACCTACACCTGGGGCAGCGGACAGAACTGTGCGCAGAACTCTCAGACCGCCATCTCCGCCTCCTCGCGCGGTCAGGTCCGTCCGGTGTGGGCGCTGCTCCACTACCACTACAACCGACGCCTGTCCCTGGACGACAAGTACGTCTCCCGGATGTGCTTCTCCGTCGCCCCCGAGGGCGGCGGCGGGGACTACGGGTCCACCAGCGGCGGCTACGACCAACTCGGTGTCGGCACCCTGATGTACGCCGAGTAGCCCTGCCGCAGGCTCGTGCACCGGAATACCGCGCGCTGTTGTGGTGCTCTGGTCATACCGGTGCGCGAGCGCGGCGAAGGGCTGGTGAGCAGATGGCAGCAGACCAGACGGACCCACGGGCCGAGGCCCAGAGGGAACCCGACCCCGATCCCGTCGTCACGACCCCCTACGGGGCCGTACGCGGGAGGCACGAGAACGGCATCGCCGCTTTCCGCGGGATCCCTTACGCGGCACCCCCCTTCGGGGCCCGCAGGTTCCGGCCGCCGGTGCCGCCCGAGCCCTGGGACGGGGTGCGCGACGCGGGCACCTTCGGCGCGACACCGCCGAAACCGCCGTACTCCGAGGCCTTCGCCCAGTACCTGTCCGACCCCGTCGTGGCGGGCGACGACTGCCTCAACCTCAACGTCTGGACGCCCGACCCCAGCCCCGCAGCCCGGCTTCCCGTGCTCGTCTGGCTGCATGGCGGCGCCCTGACCAGGGGATCCTCGGCAGTACCGGTGTACGACGGACGGAACTTCGCCCGCGATGGAATCGTTTTCGTCTCCATCAACTACCGGCTGGGGGTGGAGGGCTACGGACTGTTTCCGGACGCCCCCGCGAATCCCGGCCTGCGTGATCAGCTTGCCGCGCTGGAATGGGTGCATCGTTCTATCAGGGCCTTCGGCGGTGACCCCGACAGCGTCACCCTTGCGGGACAGTCCGCTGGAGCCATCAGCACCGGAGCCCTGATCGCGGCCCCGCAGGCACAGGGCCTGTTCCGGCGGGCCGTCCTGCAGAGCGGACCACCTGAGGCCTTCGAACGGGACAAGGTCCGGCGCATGGTCCGCCGCATGGCGACCCGGCTGAAGGTCCCCGCCACCGCCGAGGCCTTCGCCGCCGTCGACCGGGATCTGCTGTTGCGCACCCAGGCGGAGGCGGGCAGGCTCAGCAGCCCCGTCCTGGGCGGGCCCGCCTTCGGCATCGTCATCGACGGCGACCTCGTGCCCCGCGACCCCCTGCAAGCGCTCGTGGACGGGGACGCGGCACCCGGCGTCGACCTGCTCCTGGGCTGGACTCGCGACGAGTACCGGCTGTGGCTCGTGCCGGGCGGTCTGATGGAGCGCGTCGACCGACTGGGGCCCGTGGCCCTCGCCGGCGCCATGGCCCGCTGTCACTGCGGCCACGAGGTGCCGCGCGGCTACCGCGTCCTGCGCCCCGAGGCCGGCACGGCCGAGATCGTCGGCCAGATGGTCACCGACAACCTGCTGCGTGGCCCCCTGCAACGGCTGGCCGAGGCCTGCCCCGGGGCGTCGTATGTGTACGAGTTCGCCTGGCCCTCGTCGAGGCCCGGCCTCGGCGCCTGCCATGCCCTCGAGCTCGGCTTCGTCTTCGACACCGGCGAGACGGCCGAGTCCGCGAAACTCGCCGGGGACGGCGCGCCGCAGGAACTCGCCGACGCGATGCACGGGGCGTGGACACGGTTCGTGGCCACGGGCGACCCCGGCTGGGAGGCCTGGGGGCCGGCGCATCCGGTGCGGATCTTCGGCGAGGTGGACAGCGGGTTGTACGAGGAGGACGGTATTGCGCACGAGGTCGACGGTATGTCGTATACCGCACACGGTCCGCGGGATCGTGAGCTGGCCCTGTGGGCCGCGGAGGCGGCAACCGCTCCGTCCGGAGAACCCGTCCTCGAGACGGCGGCGCCGGACCCGCTGCCCGGCAGGACCCTGCGCGGCCCGGAGCTCAGGTCCGCGGTGCGCCGCCTGCGCCGGGCCGGGGGAACCAGGGGGCGCTGACCGCCGGCCTGCTTCGGCCCTCGCCTTGGCACGCGCGTCGGCGACGTTGTCCAGCCCGTTCACGGCCCGAAGAACCCGTCGGCGGGTGTCCCCGCCGACCGGATACACGCCACCGAGCAGCCGCGACACGGTCGACGCGGGCACCCTCTCTCGGGCCGCCACATCCCGGATCGTGCTGCGTGCTGCGTCCTGACGAGGAAAGCCGCGGACGCGGCGTTCCTCGTCAGGACGCTCTCCCCCGGCGAAATACGGCTGCAACCGCTTTCCCCGAGCGGAGGCCAGCAGCGGTGGGCGGGAGGCCAGAGGTCTAGGCGGAGGTCAGTGTCCGAGCGATGGATGCGACCGCCTCCGGACCGACCCGGCAGCAGCCGCCGATCAGACGCGCCCCCGACTCCCGCCAACCCAGGACCTGTTCGGCGGTGAACGTGGATCGGCCGTTCCAGGCGCGGGCTTCCGCGTCCCACACCTCGCCGCTGTTGGGGTAGACCACGACCGGCTTGCCCGTCACCCGAGCCGCGGTCGTCACGGCGGCTTCGACGTCTTCCGGGGCGCAGCAGTTCACCCCGACCGCGATGACCTCGTCCGTGTCGGCGGCCAGGGCGAACGCCTCGTCCAACGGCTGTCCCGCCCGTGTACGGTCACCGGCGATCGAGTACGACAGCCAGGCCGGCACGCCGAGCCCGCGTACCGCGCGCAACAGTGCCTCGGCCTCGTCGGCGTCGGGAACCGTTTCCAGCGCCAATACATCGGGCGCCGCGGCGGCCAGGACCTCCAGCCGGGGACGGTGGAAACGTTCCAGTTCCGCGATGCTCAGCCCGTAGCGGCCGCGGTACTCGGAGCCGTCCGCGAGCATCGCTCCGTACGGCCCCACCGAAGCAGCCACCCACAACGGGTGGGCGAGACCCTTGTTCCGGGCCTGCCGGGCGGCCTCCTGGGCCAGTTCGACGCTCAGCGCCAGCAGCCGGGCGGCCTCGTCGTGGTCGATGCCGCGCTTGGCGAAACCCTCGAACGTGGCCTGGTAGCTGGAGGTGATCGCCACGTTCGCGCCCGCCTCGAAGTAGGCGAGGTGCGCCTGGGTGATCGCCTCGGGCTGCTCGGCGAGCAGCCGTGCCGACCAGAGTTCGTCACTCAGGTCGTGCCCGGCGGACTCCAGCTGGTTGGACATACCGCCGTCAAGGACGACGGCTCCGGCGGCGAGAGCCGAAGTGAGGGAGGTCTCGGCGGGGGGAGCGGGGATGTCGCTGGTCATGCCACGACGCTAGTCGAACGGACGGCAGACGGTCGGATCCGTCCGGTGAATGAACAGAGTGACCACGATATGGGATGCGGGAAGGCGGCCAGGTCCTCGCTCGCTTCTTCCGTGCCGGGGTGACAAGCGCCGGCTCATCGCCCGTGCGCCGAGTGCCGTCCACCACGGCGGCGCCCGCCGACCCGCGTGCGCCTGGTCGCGGGGACCAGTAGCCCGCCGAGCAATCCGGCTGCCAGTACGTACGGCCACCAGCCGAAAGCGCTGCTCTCGGCCGCGCTCGTACTGCGCGTCTCGGCTGTCACGGACCCCGACGAGGCCTGTCCGTGCGCGCTCGCCGATGGGCTCACGGCTGTCGCTGTGAGGACGACGTCGTTGCCGTCCCCGCCCTTGTAACTGATCCGGTAAACGGTGTCTGCGAGCTTCACCTCGGCTCCCTCGCGCAGCTTGTCGAAGGTGCCGGTAGTGGGGGTGTCCCCGGTGTGGTTCAGCACGGTGATCTCCCGGGCGGAGGTGTTTCCGGCCGCGGGGGAATCTTTCCCGGAAGCGCTACCAGTTCCGGTCGAGGCGGAGGATTTGCCGTAAGCGGTATCAGCCCCGGGTGTCGCGGTGGCCGTTCCTGCGGCGGACAGGTCGAGTCCACCGCTCAGGGTGACCTTGCCGCCCACCTTCAGGGGCTTGTCGGTCAGGATCAGTTGCCCCTTGTCGTTCTGCGTGTAGGCGCCGGTCACGGTCAGCCCGCCCGTGACCACACCCTCGTTCGCCACGGCGCCGTTCACGGTGCCTCGGCCGCTGAGCGCGCTCGTCACCCGCAGCGCCGAGCCGCCGGTGTCCAGCCGCGCTCCCGCCGACGTCAGCCGGACCGCCCTGCTGTTGGCGAGGGTCGCCCCGTCTCTGAGCGCCAGGGTTCCCTGCTTGACCGTCGTCGTCCCGGTGTACGTCACCGCTGCGCCCGTGAGGGTCGTCGTAGCCGCTCCGGACTGGACGAGCGAGCCGCTGCCGCCGAGTCGTGAAAGGGAGATCGCGGTCTTCGCGTTGTGCACGACGAGAGTGCCGTCGTTCACGATCCGGCGCCGGTCGGTACCGGTGAGCAGGGAGCCGTCTCCCTGCGCCGACCCCAGTCGCAGGACCGCCCCCTCTCGAACGGTCGTCGAACCGTCGTAGTACTGCGCGGCCGCGAAGGTGACGTCGTTGCCTTTGGTCCCGGCGATGACGACGTCACCGGCGCCGGGCGCGGCCAGGGCGTCGTGGTATTTGCCGCCGCCGATCGGCGCGCCCAAGGTGACCGGCCCGTTGTAGTCGAAGGTCAGCAGGGACCGCCGTCCGGCGGCCTCGTGCAGGTTGATGTAAACGGTGTCCTTTGTTCCCGGCATGAAGATCTTGTGCGTGGTGCCGTCACCCCACTGCACGTCGGCGCCCTCGATGTTGGTGCCGCGTTTGTTCAACTGGTGAGCCACGGCCCGCCAGTTGATGTCCGGGTCGCTGAGCGAGGGATGGGCGTCGCCCCCCTGGTCGCTGTAGCTGTACTGCCCGGTGAGGACGACCTTGCTGCCGGGGCGTGAGTGGACGTTGACGTCGCTGCCGTACTCCCGCTGATAGAAGTCCTGCCGCAGCGTGATCGTCTGGTAGAGCGGGGTGTCGATGATCCAGGAGCCCTGGTTGAGGATCGCCCGGGCGTTGGGCAGCGACACCGGGTACTCGGGGCGGCCGACCGCCATGCCGGTGCCGTTGTCGATGACCCCGGAGAAGGGGTGGGTGCCCGCCAGGTCGAGGGTGCCCCACATGCTGCGGGGCTGGGTGACGAGACCGGAGCCGCTGATCGTGCCGATGTTGAACGTCCGGGTCAGCGAGAGCCGGAGCGTGCCGTCGACGCGGACGTTGAGCTGATTGAGCTGGTAGCCGGGAGTGTCGTAGGGGAAGTGCCCGATCAGCCCTGTGCCCCCGCCGGTGCCGTACTGGAGAGTCGTCCCACGCTCCACTGTGATCGCGGGCGGGTCGGGGTTGCCGACCGTTGTGTAGGGATGGTTTCCGCCCTGTGTGCGTACCACCTGCCGCTGGCGCGCTTTGGGCAACGTGAAGTCGCTGTCCTTGCTCAGGACCAGCGTTCCGCCACCGCGCACGGTAAGCGTTCCCCGGCCGCGGAAGACGCCGTCGTAGGTTGTCGTCCCGGGGGGCACGGTGACCACGGTGTCGCCGGCGAGCGTCACGTCCCGGTTCGCGAGAACGTCGGCGGTGACGTCCCGGGCGTCGGCGGCCGCGGCCGGGGGAGCGGTGGCCACGAGGGCGGCGACGGTCGCGAGGGCACCGACGACCGCTGCTGAGGTGTGGAGAGGGCTGCGCACGTATCGGAGACGCGTCGGCGCGACACGGATAACAGAAATGTGCTCCCCCGGGTGCCGACGGGGGCTCGTCCCACCCAGAAAACCACCTTCCCGCCGGAAACTTCCGGAAAGGGCTTTCCATCAAGTCCCGTCCGACCCGTTGACCTGCCCGTAACGCACCCTTACCTTTTCGGCGTTCGTCATTCCACATGTCGTTCGGAGTTCCGAACGTCCTCTCTCGAGAGGTAGCCGCGTGCACCCCGATTCGCTCGTCTCCCGGCGCGCCGCCCCCCAGGCGCATCCCGACTCCTCTCGCGAGGACCGGAGCGCGGCGATCCCTTTCCCCTCCATGGCTGATCCGTGGACCTGACTACTCGTCAAGTCCGTTTGCTCATGCCGTACTTCGCCTTGAAGGCGCTCCGCTGAACGACCCCAGCCGACACATCCGGATCCAGGCATTCGGCCCGCAGCCGGACGGCACCCCCGACTTCGGCGTCCTCGCCGACACCGTGAAGGAGAGTGCGTGAGATGAGACGTGCTTACACGACCCTGCTCGCCCTCTGTCTCGTGCTGATGGGCGCCCTCGCGACCGCGGGACCCGCCCAGGCGGCGTCCGTGACGATCGTCAACGGCACTCAGTTCACCGACAGTTCCGGCAGTCCCGTACACGCCCATGGCGGCGGGGTTCTCAAAGTCGGCTCCTACTACTACTGGTTCGGCGAGAACCGCAACGCCGACAACACCTTCCGGTACGTGGACGCCTACCGCTCCACGGACCTGAAGAACTGGGAGTTCCGCAACCACGTCCTGACCCAGTCGAGCGCCTCCGAGCTGGCCAGTGCCAACATCGAACGCCCGAAGGTCATGTACAACGCATCCACCGGCAAGTTCGTGATGTGGATGCACAAGGAGAACGGAACCGACTACAGCGAGGCCCGAGCGGCTGTCGCCGTGTCGGACACCGTCGACGGAAACTACACCTGGCAGGGCAGTTTCCGTCCGCTCGACCAGCACATGTCCCGTGACATCACTGTTTTCGTGGACAGCGACGGCGCCGGGTACATGATCTCGGCCGCACGCGAGAACTACGACCTCCAGATCTACCGGCTCACCGCGGACTACACCGGCATCGCAAGCCTGGTCGCCGACCCCTGGCACGGTGGCCACCGCGAGGCGCCGGCGCTGTTCAAGCGGGGTGGCGTCTACTTCATGCTCACCTCCGGCGCGACCGGCTGGAGCCCCAACCAGCAGCAGTACGCCACGGCGACCTCGCTCGCCGGTCCCTGGTCGGCCATGACGAACGTCGGCGACTCGACGGCGTACGGCTCGCAGACCGCGTACGTGCTGCCCGTCCAGGGAACTTCGGGGACCTCGTACCTCTACCTGGGTGACCGCTGGGGCAACGCCTTCGGCGGGACCGTCAACGACTCCCGTTACGTCTGGTTGCCGCTGACCTTCCCCACGACCACCTCGCTGTCGATGTCCTGGTCACCCGAGGTCACCGTCGACACGGCGGCTGGAACGGTTACCGGAACGAGTGCCACGTACAACACGCTCATCGCCCGGCACAGCGGCAAGTGCGCGGATGTCACGAGTCAGTCCCTCTGGGCGGGTGCCCAGATCAAGCAGTACGACTGCAACGGCGGTAGTAACCAGAAGTACTGGTTCAAGTCCGTCGGAAGCGGTTACTACCAGTTGGTCGTCAGAAACAGTTCTCTGTGCGTGCAGGAGAACGCGAACTCGGTCAGCCAGGAGAACTGCGACACGGCGGCCACCGGTCAGCAGTGGTCGCTGACGACTTCCGGTGCTTACGTCAACGTCAAGTCCCGTGCGAGCGGCGAGTGCCTGGACGTGAACGGCGCGTCCACCGCCAACTCCGCCGCCCTCATCACCTACGCGTGCAACGGAGGAACCAACCAGCAGTGGACGCGCGGAACCTGATCTACGTCAGGCGAGAAGGTCGATCGCGTCGATCGACGTGCCCGCGCTGAGGTAGGAGGTCGTCCCCGAACCGCTCACCACGTTGATCTTCAGCACGTTGTACTGGCTGGTGTCCGTGAGCCATGCGCTCGCCGGAACGCTGTAGGTGAACGTGTAGTTGTTGCCCCGGTAGGACCCGTTGGTCAGGGACCGGGTGCTCGGCTGGGTGGGTGGGGAGGGGATGGCCGAGGTCCAGGTGTCGTTCACGACGACCTGCGGCCGGCCGTTGGCGTAGGCCGTCGTCACGCCGATGCGCAGGGTGTGCGCGGCGGCGGCCTGGGCCGCGGTGAGCTTGAAGTACACGAGCAGACCGCTGTTGACGTCCTTCCAGAGGTAGCAGGGGAACGCCGAGGTCTCGCTGCCGCTGCCGACCACCACGTTGCCGGTCCAGGCGGCGGCCCGGACGTCCGACGGGTGCGCGTACGTCATCAGGTCGGCGTTCTTGAAGCCGCTCGGTGTGCCGGTCCAGTCGTTGATCCGCCAGATCGCGCTCGCGTTGCCCGGGTCGTTCGACGAAGGGATCGCGATCGAATTGAGGGTGGTCGTCCCACCCGCGGATACGGTCACCTGCGTACTGTATACAGCCAGTTCGCTCTTGTGGACGGTCAGTGTGTACGTCCCCGGGAGCACCCCGGGGATCGAGAAGAAGCCGTCGGACGACCGTGCCGAACCCCAGTACTGTGCAGCCGAGTTGGCCAGCCCGACCGTGTACGGGTACGCCGTGTTGCGTCCCGTGATGCCGACTCCCGCGACCCGGCCCCGGCCGCTCGCCGCCACGTAGCCGGAGATGCCGAGCGAATCCGCCCACGAGGTGGCCAGGGTGCCCGGAAACAGTGACGCAGAGGGTGCGCCGCCGTCGGTGAGGGCGATGACGTAGGGGCCCTGGAGGCCGAAGCGCTGCTCCTCGGTCTGGTTCTGGCCGTAGTACAGGATCTCGTACAGGCCGCCGCCGTCCGCGCTCTGGTGGCGCAGGAGGGAGCGGTAGAACGGGCCGCCCGAGGCCTTCTCGTGGTTGCTGCGCACGATCCAGAGGCCGACGCTGCCGGTCGTCCAGCCGATGTAGTTGTAGTCGATGACGCGCAGCTTGGAGTAGTGCTTGGAGCGGGTCTGGCCGTCGGACTTCGCGAAGACGTCGGAGGCCTCGATGGTACTGGTCGTGTACGTGTAGGAGTCGGGCTCGTCGTTGAGGAACAGGCCCGCCTTGACGCGCACGATGTAACGGGTTGCCGAAACGGAAGTGTCGGCTTTGTTGGTCCACAGGTAGACGTTGTTCTCGCCGCTTCGGGCCGCGTAGTAGTGCTTCAGCGTGCCGTGCGTGACGGAGATCAGGATCGTCGAGCCGGACTGCGTGATCGTCACGGTGGAACTTCCGAGGCCCGACTCGATGTGCGAGTTCATGCCGCCGTAGCCCTGGTACTCGGTTCCCCGGTAGGCCAGTGAGGTCAGGTCGCCGGTGGATTTGCTGACCTTGAAGACCAGGTTGGCGCCGGTGTCGACGACGTAGTTCGAGCCGTCGTCGGTGTAGCCGAAGGCTGCTGCGGCGGCCGGTGCGGCGAGCGGCCCGGCCAGGGCGGCCGAGCCTGCTGTGGCCGCGGTGCCGAGGACGAAGGTGCGGCGTCGGATCGACCGGGGGTTCTCGGATCCGGACATGGGGGTGCCTCCTTCGGGAGGTGTGGGGGTGCGGGTGCCTGAGAGAGTGACAGTTGAATCGATTTCGCGAAAGGGCTTTCACTCGCTGGAGGTTGGCAATCTCGTGAAATCGTCCCCAGGTCTAGAAAGCGCTTGCCAGAGGCGGTACGGTCCAGCCGCCAGCCCCTGTTGCCGTGACGGAGGAGCCGTAAGTGAGACGTTTCAACATTGCCGTGCTGGCGGCGCTGACCCTGGGCGCCGGTCTGACCGCGGTACCCGCCGCTCAGGCGCACGGCGGTCACGCCCCCCTCGGCATCGACAACTGCACCGCTGCCGCCTGCCACTTCGACGTCCCGCCCGGCACCTACGACATCGAGGTAGTCCTCGGAAGCGACGTCGAGTCGAGTACCGGCATCAGCGGAGAGACCCGGCGCGCCCTGCTCCCCGAGACCGCCGCTCCCGCCGGCGAACGGGTGGTCCGCAGCTTCACGGTGGACGTCCGAACCCCTGAGGGTGAACCGACGGGTGCGGCCGGAACCGCTGGTCTGGACTTGGCGGTAGCCGGCTCGGCGCCGGCCCTGGCCGACATCAGGGTCACCCGGGCCCGGCACGCACGGCAGGTCTTCCTCGTCGGTGACTCCACCGTCTGCGATCAACCGGGGGACCCGTACACCGGGTGGGGCCAGCAGTTGCCGCAGTATCTGCGCAAGGGAGTCTCGGTCGCCAACTACGCCGATTCCGGAGAGAGTACGGTCACTTATCTGGGGAACCCACTGCTTTGGGCCACGGTCCAGCCGCTGATCCGCCCCGGCGACCTCGTCCTGGTCCAACTCGCCCACAACGACAAGACGACCGACGAGGCGACCTACCGGGCGAACCTCGAGACACTGGTGGCGGGAGTGAGGGAGAAGGGCGGTCGGCCGGTCCTGGTGACCCCCATCGTGCGCCGGTGGTTCAATGCCGACGGCACGCTGAACAACGGAACCGCCCTGCTCGTCAACGGACTTGGCGTCGACCACCCGGCGGTGATCCGCTCGGTCGCCGCCACCCAGGAGGTTCCGCTGATCGATCTCACCGCCAAGACCAAGGCGCTGGTGGAGTCCCTCGGTGTAGAGGGCTCCAAGGCGCTCTATCTCTACAACGAGAAACGCGACAACACGCACACCTCCGTGCACGGTGCAACGGTTTACGCGGGCCTGGTCCGCGACGAACTCGTCACCCAGCATCTGGTGCCGAGGGGCACCGTGCGGGTGGGATGAACGCCTGGGGGCGCCCCGACCGGAACCGGGACGCCCCCAGGTCCTGGCATCACCAGGCTCCGCACCGGCCGTGAAGGAAAGAAACAGCAGATGCATCTGCCCCCGCCCGACCTCGCCCGCAGTCCCCGCACCGGCTACACCCGCGCACACTGGGAGGCTGCCGCCGACGCGCTGCTCGCCGCGGTGGAGCCGTACGCCACCGAGGATCGCGCTCTCTACCACTTTCCCGGCGGCCGCGAGAGCTGGTCGGGCCACCTCTCCGACGGCCTGGAAGGGTACGCCCGCACGTTGCTGCTGGCGGCCTTCCGTCGTGACGAGACGGCGCTGGAGCGTTACGCAACCGGTCTCGCGGCCGGTGTCAGCGGTGTCTGGCCCCGCATCGAGGACCGCGGTCAGCCCCTCGTCGAGGCCGCGTCGATCGCCCTCGCGCTGCGACTGACCCGTCCGCTGCTCTGGGACCGCCTCGACGACGGTGTCCGGCAGCGCGCCGCGGCCTGGCTCGGAGACGCGCTGACCGCCGAGGCCTGGCCCTGCAACTGGGAGTTGTTCCCGGTGACGGTAGGCGGTTTCCTGGAGTCCGTCGGCCATGAGCCGGAGGCCTCCCGCAAGGCGATCGACCGCGGGTTGGAGCGCATCGAGCAGTGGTACGTCGCCGACGGCTGGTACAGCGACGGCGCCGGCCGTGCCTTCGACTACTACAACGGCTGGGCGATGCACCTCTACCCGGTCCTGCACGCCTGGCTGGCCGGCGATTCCGAGCTGCTCGCCTTGTACGGCGGGCGGCTCAGGACCCATCTCGGCGACTACGCACGCCTGTTCGGTGGTGACGGTGCCCCCCTGCACCAGGGCCGTTCTCTCACCTACCGCTTCGCCACCACCGCCCCCCTGTGGCTGGGCACCCTGACCGGCCACACCCCGCTCCCCTCCGGCGAGACCCGGCGCCTCGCCTCGGGCGCGCTGAAGTACTTCCTGGAACGCGGTGCGGTCGACGAACACGGTCTGCTGACCCTCGGCTGGCACGGCCCCGACGAGTCGGTCCTCCAGGGCTATTCGGGACCGGCCTCCCCCTACTGGGCGAGCAAGGGATTCCTCGGGTTGTTGCTGCCACCGGAACACGAGGTGTGGACGGCGACGGAGGAGTCGGGGCCGGCGGAACGGGAGAACGCGGTTACCCCCGTTGCCGCTCCCAACTGGCTGCTGCAGTCGACAAGTTCGGACGGACTGGTCCGCCTGCACAACCACGGCAGCGAGGACGTCCGCTACGACCCGCACTACACGAGGTTCGCCTACTCCACGGTCACACGGCCGCTGGACGCGCCACCGGACAACGTCGTGCTGGTCGGCGGCGACCCGCGTCGCGAGGGCATCGTCCCGCTCGGAGTGGGAGAGGGCTGGGCGGCCTCCCGGTATGTGCTGAGCTCCGGGGCCGAAGTCACCAGCCTGGTGGTGGCCGAGGGAGCGGTGGAGGTGCGGGCCCACCTGGTGGCCGGCGCGGAGCCGGGAACGGAGGTGCACATCACGGGTTGGGCACCGGGGGAAGGCGGGGACGAGCGGGCCGAGCTGGCGCCCGTGCACGGGCTGGCGGGCACGTCCCCCCTGTCGGGTGTGGTGGGCGAAGACCCTGCGACTCTCTTCGTCGCGCTGGCCCGCCTCACGGCCGACCCTGACCCCCTGCCCCTCCGGGAAGTGGTGTCGGTGAAGGTGCGAAGGGTGGATGCCGGCTCCGTTCACGGCGCGTACGACCTGAGCGTCCACCGGCCGACGGGTTCGGAACGCCATTTCCGCTTCACGGCTTCAGACGCGCAATCCGCAGCGTCGTCGTGGTCGGTGAAGCCCCGGTGAGCGGCTTTGCGTAGGACGGTGCCACGGGGGCGTATGCCCAGGTCAGCGTCCCGTCCTTGAGGACCGCGAGGTCGCCGGCGATGCGGGCGCTCACCACCTTGTCCGGGCTCTGGAACGTGCCGTTCCAGTCGACGAGACGCAGGTGGGTGCCCGTGAAGGTGCCGGTGCAGGTACCGCTGGCGCACGTGGCGCCCTTCAGGGATTCCCAGGAGACGAGGAGGCGGTCCTTGCCGTAGGGAGCGACATGGACGTTGACGTTCTCCGTGCCGACGGCGCTGGTGAGGTAGACGGCCTTGCCCGGACCGGAGCTGCGGTTCTTCATGAACGCCAGCGCGACCTGATGGGTGCTCGTCCTCGGTTTCACGGTCCAGCCGCGGCCGCTGGCGTCGTCCGGGTTCTTCTTGGCCGAGATGGCGCCGCGGGACGCGAAGGCGGTTACGTAACGGCCGGTGGACGACTTCACGAGGTCGCCGGTCCGGCCGGGGAAGGTGCCGCCGCAGTATCCGGCCCAGCACTGCTCGCGCTGCACCACGGGGGCGGTGTCCGGAGCCCCGATGCCGGTCGACACGAAGAGCCCCGAGCGCCAGTCGTCGAAGCACAGGGAGGTGAAGGCGCCGGAGGTCTCGGCGTGCAGGGCGACGCCCTCGTTGTGGCTGCATCCCCAGCTCCAGCCCCCGGTGAGCTTCGCCCCCTTGGCGCTCAGGTACGCCATCTTGTCCCCGTAGTGCCCGTCGGCGAAGCCGCCGGCTCCGTGCACGACGAAGTAGGCGCCGTACTTCGCGCCGTTCCAGGACAGTTGCCCGTCGAGCAGCGGTGCGGTGTCGTGGGAAGCGGTTCCGGTGAGTTTCGTGAGGAAGGTCCGCTTGCCACCCGTGTAGCGGACGATGGCGGCCGCCGTCTCCTTCCACTTGTTCGTGTCGGCGACCCGAGTGAGCAGTGCGAAACCGTCATTGTGCGCGACCAGGCCGCCGACCTCCTTGGCGCCCTTGACGACCGTGTCGGCGCTCGAGCGCTTCCCGGCGGCGGTGAGCGGGGTGACGTGGACGCCGTCCGCCGCCGGCCAGGCGACGCGGAGCGTGCCGTTCGGCGCCACCGCGGTCGTCGTACGCGTCCACTCCCGGGTGTTGTTGTAACCGGCCGACAGGTAGGGGAACTTCGCGGCGAGCGTGACGGCGGTGGTGGTGGGGGAGAGGTTCGGGGAGGTCGTCGCGGCCCCGGCGGTGCCCCACCACGCGCCGGCGAGCACCCCGGCAGCCGCGAGGGCACCGATCGCGGGCTTGCGGGCCGCGCGCATACGGCGGTGGTGCGTCGTGCGTCGTGCAGATGTCATGGCCGGTGGTCGCCGCCGGGCAGGAAAAGGTTGCCGTGCCGGGTGGGGGACGGAGCCGGTGGGGCGAACGTGGCGGATGTGGCCAGGGTGAGAACGGAAGGGAGCCGGCTTGGTGGACGTGGCTCGGTCAGCGCCCCTCAGTGAGTGCGTACCGGGGCGGGGAATCTCCGTTGCCCTGCGGGATCGGAGTACAGAAGAATCCGCGTATGACTTCTGCACTCCGTCACGTGACGATCGACAGTTCTGATGCCTACGCCCTGGGCAGCTTCTGGTCCGAGGTGTTCGGCCAGCCTCTCCACGAGGACGACAAGCCGGGCGACGAGGAGGCGTTGATCGAGGGCGCGGGCATGCTCTTCGTCACCGTCCCGGAGGCCAAGAGCCGGAAGAACCGCATTCATTTCGACCTCCAGCCGCAGGACCGCACCCGCGAGGAGGAGGTCGAGCGTCTGCTCGCGCTCGGAGCCACACTGGTCGACGACCACCGTCGGCCCGACGGCACGGGATGGGCGGTCCTCGCGGACCCGGAGGGGAACGAGTTCTGCGTGGAGCGCAGCGCGGGAGAACGGGCCGCAGGCTGAGGCGGCGCGGCCACAGGAACACGAACACGGACGGCCGGTAGCCGGTAGCGCGTCAGAGAATCCTTGCCCTGGTGTCGGCTGGTGGGCGTGAGACTTCGACACGGGTTGATCAAGAGCACCGCGCCAGGCGCTCGCTCTCGTTGTCATCGAACTCGGGGACGCATACTCGCCCTGCTCCCCGGGACAGGCTGGCGGGACGGTCGCTGAGGTGGCTGCGGTCAGCCTGCTGTCGGGCCCTGCGAGGCCTCCGCACGGATGAATCCGTGGCTTCGCTCCACTTTCGCCACATGCAGTGTGTAGCGCTGGTACCAATCGACTTGCCCGCGCTTTTGCGCCGCACGGTGTTCGGCGTTGCACCGCCACTCCGTGAGGGCGTCGGCGTCGCGGAAGTACCCGACGGTGATGGACAGCCCGCCAGGAGTCTCCGCGTGGTCCATCCCCAGAAAGCCGGGGACGTCCTTCACCAGATCTTCCATGCGTGCGTTGGTCTCGCTGTAACCGCTTTGCTCCTGGGTGCGCACCGTGGTGAAGACAGCTACGTAGTAAGGGGGTTCATAGGCCTCGACAGGCGTGACGGGCGCTTCCGAGTGATTGCTCATGGCGTCACCGTAAGGTGGATGCGGCCCATGATCCAGCGTCTTTCCCGAACGGAATACATGAGGGGTCGGGGCTTTCGACCACCCAAGCTGTCCGAGCTTGGGTGAGCGTTGCCTGATGCCGCAGCAGCTGTCCAGTAGGGGGCCGGCGAGGAGGAAAACCCGCCGGTAACAGTTCCGTGAGATGGTGCGCAGGAAACAGCCCGACGGAAGCAGATCAACGGAAACAGTTCGGCGGCGGCCGAAAGGAAGCGCCCCTAGCGTGGACTGCATGCGCGCACTCAGGGCCTCCTCGAACCCCTTCGCCGACCTTCACCACGCCGATGCCCCCCTGCTCCTGCCCAACGCCTGGGACCATGCCACCGCGGTGGCCATGGCGCGAAAGGGTTTCCAGGCGATCGGCACGACGAGTCTCGCGGTGGCGGCGGCGGTGGGGCTGCCGGACGGAGCTGCGGCTACTCGCGATGAGACCCTACGGCTCGCGCTGCTTCTGGGTTCGCAACCGCTTCTCCTCTCGGTCGACGCGGAAAGCGGTTTCAGCGAAGATCCCGACGAGGTCGGCGAGTTCGCCCGTCAGCTGGTTGCGGTAGGAGCGGTCGGTATCAACCTGGAGGATGCCCTGGGCTCGGTCGACCGGCATGCGGCGAAGATCGCCGCGGTCAAGGCGGCCGCGCCCGGCCTCTTCGTCAACGCCCGTACGGACACGTACTGGCTCGGCGAACGGGGCGAACGCGGCGGCGTCGAAACGATGTCCCGTCTCGACGCCTATCAACAGGCGGGCGCGGACGGTGTCTTCGTCCCGGGGCTGACCGATGGGCGCGAGATCGCCGCGCTCGTCGCGCGACTGGACCTCCCCCTCAACATCCTCTACTCGCCGACCGGCCCCACGGTCCCTCAACTCGGCGATCTGGGGGTGAGCCGTATCAGCCTCGGCTCGTTCCTGTACCGGCGAGCGATGGGTGCGGCGCTCGACGCACTCGACGAGATCCGTGAGGGGCACAGGCCGGGCGGCAGTACTCCCGCGTACGAGGACATACAGAAAATGGGCGCTGACTCAGTACGCCATGTCTGAGGCCGTCAGCTACCGGCGTGGCCGGTGTCGGGCTCTCGCGGCCAGTGGATCAGGGCCATGTGCAGGGCGTCGATCGCCTTGTCCCACGACCGCTGCACGTCCCGGGGCGCGCCGAAGCCGCCGGCGGCCTCCAGCGTGCAGTACCCGTGAAAGGTGCTGCGCAGCAGGCGGACGGCGTCGGTGAGGTCGGGTTCTTCGAGGCCGTAGGCGCGGAGCATCCCGTAGGTGATCTCGACGGTCCGCCGCGGAGCGGGGGACTCGGCGGCCAGTTCCCGGTCGAGTTCCTGGTCGATCCGGATCTGGGTGGCGGCGTACCGGCCCGGGTGTCGGAGGGCGTACTCCCGATACGCCCCCGCGAAGGCGACCAGCGCCTCCTTGCCCGCGAGCCCCACGACGGCCACGGCGATCCGGTCGATCATCTCGCCGCCGACCAGCAGCGCGAGCCTGGTCCGTAGTTCCCGGAGGTTTCTGACGTGCGAGTACAAGCTCGCGTCCTTGACTCCGAACCGTCGGGCCAGCGCCGAAATGCTGACGTTGTCGAAACCGACCTCGTCGGCCAGCTCCGCGGCGGCTTCGACGAGGCGGTCGGTGGTGAGGCCGACTCGTGGCATGGGGACCGCCTTGCGTGCGCTCGGGCCTGGAGGTATCAGGCAGGATCCTAAGGGTTTCGCAGGTGGGACTGGGGACGGCGGGTGGAGACTCCACCCCGGGGCCAGGCGCAGGGTCCTGGAACCGCTCCGTAACCGCTTCCTGCTCGGACCCAGGTCATGTTGCCGGGTCCGGGGGGCAAGGGGACTGGGCCGGGGCCAGAGCCAGGGCCTGTAACCGCGGAGGGGTGCCGCCGGTCCCGTTCAGCACCTGCTCTGCCCACCCAAGAAATGACGGGCACCGAACGGCAAGCGCTGGGAACATGATCGGCACAGGGGCCCCAGCGCCCGGAACGCGGGCCCCGGCGCCCGGCTCCAGAACCCAACCCCAGTTCCCAGAGCCCAGTCCCCAGAAGTCCCCAGAACCCAGACTCGGCGCCAGTCCCGAGGCGTCGGACCCCGCCCCCCCACGAGGACGCATCGCATGCCTGTGCCCGCCGACCCCACCGTCCTGCACCCCATGCCCGAGCAACCGCGCGTCGTGCTGCTCAGGGCGCTCGTGAAGTCCCCGCTGATCGAAGTCGGGGAGTACACGTACTACGACGATCCCGACGACGCCACCGCGTTCGAGACGCGCAACGTGCTCTACCACTACGGTCCGGAGAAGCTGGTCATCGGCAGGTTCTGCGCGCTGGGAACTGGAGTGCGGTTCCTCATGAACGGCGCCAATCACCGTATGGACGGCCCCTCCACCTTCCCCTTCCCGACCATGGGCGGTTCCTGGGCCGAACACTTCGACCTGCTCACCGGTCTGCCGAACCGAGGGGACACCGTGGTCGGCAACGACGTGTGGTTCGGTTACGGCACGACGGTGATGCCGGGCGTCCGGATCGGACACGGCGCGATCATCGGCGCCGGGTCCGTGGTCCCTGCCGACGTGCCCGACTACGGGATCGTCGGCGGCAACCCGGCCCGTCTCATCCGCACCCGCTACAGCGAAGCGGACGTCGCCCGGTTGCTGGCGGTCGCCTGGTGGGACTGGCCCGCCGAGCACATCACCGAGCATGTGCGGACGATCATGTCCGGCAGCGTCGACGACCTCGTAGCCGCCGCGCCGAGCTCCTCAGCCTCACACGCCCCGGCCCCGGAAACCGGTTCCCCGAAGGCATCCCCGCGAGGGCCTGCCTAGCCCGCCGGGGCCTGGCCGCACGTTCTGGCGCAGGGCCCCGGCGGACATACTGGCGGAAGCGGACGCAGACACAGAGGTGGACACAGGCGCAGACGCGGACGGGGCGCGCGGATCAGCCGATCGGCGCGTACAGCACGCCCAGCTTGTCCACCTCGTCGCCTCCGCGGCCCGTGAACCCGACGATCTGCCAGCCGGACGGGGCAGTGAAGGTGGTGGCGTCGGTGGTCGCCGTGCCGGAGGACAGTGCGCGGCTCTTGTCGGTGGTGAAGGCCGCCGAGAAGATCCTGGTACGGCCGTCCTTCTGGCCCTGCGTCAGCTTCACCGAGGTGAGGTGCTCGCCCGTCGCCAGCGTCAGCGAGGTCGCCGTGCCGCCCGTGCCGCCGTGGGTGAGGGTCGCACCGCCGTCGTGGGTCAGTGCCACCGCGTCGAGGCGGGCTCCACCCCGCAGGGTCAGCGTGCGCGGGGCCGGGGTGGCCGGCAGGTCGTCAGCGTCGTTGAACGCGGTACCGTGCGGACCGCCGAGGAAGTCACTTGCCCGCAACGTCGAGTTGAGGGTGTAGGAGAAGTCGACCGTGTGCGGGAAGTGGTCCGACAGGTTGTCGCCGGCGGAGTCCAGGAACGACGCCCACTCGTTGTTGTAACGGGTTGCGTTCAGGCTCAGGAGCTTGCTGCCTCGGTAGAAGACCTTGTCCACGACCTCGCAGTCGTTGGTCGGCGCGGTCGTCGGGCAGAGCAGAGCGTCCGCGCCCTGGGTGGGCCGCGTGCCGCCCTTCACCCGCTGTACCCACGCGTCCGTCAGGCCGTTCTCGTCGGCGAGGGTGCGGATGTTGTCGCCGGCGCGGGTGTAGCGCGTGTTGGTGTCGCCCATCACGAGCACCGCGTTGCCGGACGAGTTCGCCTGGATGAAGTCCGACAGCTGCTCGATGTTGGCGCGGCGGGCGGCCAGCGCGTCGTCCGAGTCGTCCGCGTTGGTATGCACGTTGTAGAGGTCCACGAAGACGCCACCGGCCAACCGGACCCGCGCCAGCGTGAAACCCTTGGGGGTAAGGCAGTTGGTCCCCGTGCAGTTGTTCCAGCGCACTCGCTCGAAGTCTTCGAAGGCGTAGTCGGAGAGCGTGTTGAGTCCGTCGCCTATCGCCGCGCCGCCACTGGTCGCGGTGCGGTACGGGTGGTTGTCACCCGCGTAGAGCGCCGCGTGGTAGTTGAAGTCCTCCTGGACGTTGACGATGTCGTACGCGGCCAACCGCGGTGAGATCAAAGGGGTGTTGGTTGCCGGGTGGCCGGAGCTGAGGCCCTCGGGCAGGCCCGCGACGTTGTACGTCAGGACGTTGAAGGTGCCGGACGTGGCGGCGGTGGCCGCCTGGGCGGGGGCTGCGGCGGTCGCGGTGAGGCCGGTCAGGGCCAGGACGCCGGCCGCCAGAGTGCCGATGAGTCGTCTCATGTGGGGGTCTCTCCGGTGGGGGATGAGCGGCGAAGGAGCTGAACAAAGCTCAGATTGAGGCCGTCCGGAGTGACGCACAAGGGCTGTTGAGGAAACAGTGAGTGCGGAGGAGAAAACGCTTACCCCCGCTGGTTCCGCTTGCTCTGCTTGTTCTCTTTGCGTTGCTTGTGACGCTCCCTCCGCGACCGGTACGACTCCTCCAGCTTCCCGACCGGCGCCTGGACGTGCCCCGGCTCCCGCTCGTCTTTTCCGCCCGCGCACTTCCACACCGCCTGCCCGTCCTCCTGACCCGGGTGCATCCCGAGCCGGTGTTCGGCGCAGACGGGCCACACCTGCCACAGGCACTCCAGCACCGTGTCCTGTGCGGCCTCGGCGACAGCCGCGAGTGCGGATCCGGGCCCGGCACCCGCGTCGGAAGGCAGGTCGTTGCCGTGCCAGCGGCCGTCGGGCAGGGCGACGTACACATGCTCGGCCGCATGCTCGTCGTCGGCCGGTTCCTCCGGCCAGGCGGGCAGCGCCACCAGACGCAGGGGCCCGCGCTCCGGCAGAAGGGCGATCAGGTCGTGGTTGACGAGGGCCAGCGCCTCGTCCCAGACGCGGTACTCGCCGGGCTCGACCGTGCGGGGGCGGGGTGTGCCGAAGGAGTCGTACATGAGGCCATCGTGTATCAGGCACCGCCTCGACGGAATTTGGATACCGCGGGCGTTGCTCCTCAGGACGCGGATCTCCACCTCCGGGTCCCCGACGCGCCACTCCCCGGCTCCGCCGGGAGGTGCCCTGCCCCCACCGGGTGGGGCCCGGCCCCCACCCGGCGCTGTCCGTTCACCCGTTCACCCGGTCACCCGTTCACCCCCGTGTAGTGCCCCAGACTCCATCGCCACATCAGCCGCGAGCCGAGGTACGCCAGCACGCCCAGCAGGGGGGAGGCCGCCGCCAGCCAGTAGGGGACTCCGGTGCTGTGGCCGTGGCCGGTGAGCACGGCGGCCGGGAAGTACGCGACGAACGCGAGGGGCAGGCCGTACGTCAGGAGGCCGCCCACCGCCCGGGGCAGCACGTTGAGCGGGTAGCTGCCGAACGTGCCGAGGAGTTCCTCCAGCCAGCGGCCCCAGTAATCGGCGGTCGGGAAACGCAGGGCGGCGGAGGCGACCGCCGTGAACAGGGCGGCCTCCAGGAGCATGCCGCCGAGCACGGCCGCCACCAGGTAGGAGATCCGGCCCGCCGTCCAGTCGAGGTGACTGCGGCCGAGTGCCGCCACCATCAGCCCCACGGCGACCGTCAGATCACCGATGGCGTTGGTGGGAAACACGCGCAGCTGGACCTGGAGATGCACCGGCAGGGGCCGCACCAGGCAGACGTCGATCTGGCCCTCCTGGATGTAGTAACCGATTCCGTGCATGCGGCCCAGGATGAGGACGAACAGGCCGTGGGCGAGCATCCGGGTCGCCGGGATGAGCAGGACGTCCGAGCTGTCCCAGCCGCCCATCCCGCTGAAGCGGGTCAGCAGCACGGTCGCGAACACGATGACGGAGACCTGCCAGACGGCGCCGATCGCGACCATCATCAGGAACTCGGAGCGGTATTCCAGCTGGGCGCGGAAGTTGAGACGTGTGATGCGCCATGCCAGGCGTACGGCTTTCAAGGGCATCAGCCTCCTTGGGAGATGACCTGCCGGGCGGCGAGTCGCCACACCAGCCGGGTGAACAGGGCCAGCACCGCCACCCAGGCGGCCTGCACCAGGAGCGCGGGGACGGCGTCCGACAGCGGGATGCGACCGACGTAGAGCGACAGCGGAACGCTCAGCGTGGCCTGGAACGGCAGGAAACCGCTCAGCGTGACGAACCAGTCGGGGAAGAACCACAGTGGCGCGTACACCCCGGACAGCAGGTTCTGCGCGAAGATCAGGATGAGCATCGCCGCGTTGTTGCGCAGGGTGAAGAAACACAGCTGGTCGATGGCCAGCATGACGTAGTACAGGATCCACTGGCCGAGCAGGAGGCTCAGTGCGAACACCGCTGCCACGGCGGCCGACCCGGGCGGCTCCACCACCCCGGCGCCGAGGCAGACGACGTAACCCGTCAACGCCCAGGCCAGACCGTACAGTTGCTCGCCCAGTGCCCGCAGGGCGTAGTAGCGCTGGGGCGACAGCGGGCGCAGGTACCAGTAGACGATGGTGCCGAAGTGCATGTGCTGGATCACGGTGTCCCGAGCCGCGTACTGGTCCAACTCCCTCAGCCGGGAGGCCAGTACGGCCAGCACGGCGTAGGTGACCGCCTGGTCGCGGGTCATTCCCGCGGTGGTGCCCGTGTGGGCGTACAGCCCGTGCCACAGCGACGCCACCAGCACCACCTGGACGGCCAGTCGCAGCAGGGCGGCGGTCATCCGGGGCGGGGTGTGCAACTCGCCGAGCGGGGTGACCCGGGCCGTGCGCCAGGCGTTCAGGGCCGTCATCACGCGTCCCCGGCCTGCACGTACGCGGCCCGCATGACGTCCTCCAACTCGGCCTCGTCGAGGGCGATGTCGGTGACCTCGTACCGTTCGATGACCGACTTCAGTGCCTGGTGCACCGTCGGCGCGCCGGGTCCGTCCGGTCCGAACACCACGCGGGGGCCGTCGTGTCGCAACACCGCGATTCCCGGCAGGGCCACGACCTCGGCATGCGGGTCGGCGAGGGTGGCCCGCACCTGCCAGGTCGAGCCGAAGTCGCGACGGATCTCGTCGAGGGTGCCGTCCAGGACCAGCCGTCCGTGGTTGATCAGCACCACGCGTTCGGCGAGCCGCTCGACCTCCGTCATGTCGTGCGTGGTCAACAGCACTGTCCGGCCGCGCTGTTCGACCTGATGGCGCAGAAACTCGCGGACCTGTTCCTTCACCACCACGTCCATCCCGATCGTCGGCTCGTCGAGGAAGACGACGGGTGGGTCGTGCAGCAGCGCCGCCGCGAGATCGCAGCGCACGCGCTGGCCGAGGGAGAGGTGGCGCACGCGGGTGTCCCAGAAGGAGGACAGGTCGAGCAGGGTGTCGAACTCCCGCAGACGGGTGGTGTGTTCGCCTTTCGGTACCTCGTAGATGTCCCGCAGGATGGCGAACGACTCGCGCACCGGCAGGTCCCACCACAGCTGTGTGCGCTGCCCGAACACGGCACCGATGTTGCGGGCGTTGCGTTCCCGTTCCCGGTACGGCACCACACCGGCGACGCGTGCCTCGCCGGAGGTCGGGGTGAGGATGCCGGTGAGCATCTTGATGGTGGTGGACTTGCCGGCGCCGTTCGGGCCGAGCAGGGCGAGGAGTTCGCCCGCGGCCACGTCGAAACTGATGTCGCAGACGGCGTGCTTGGCGACCCGCTCCGGGTCGACGAGGGAGCGCAGTCCGCCGGCGAGGCCGGGTCGGCGGACGGTGGTGTGGAAGGTGCGGGAGAGATCGCGTACTTCGATGCTGCCGATCACTTGTTCAACCTCCAGTGCAGCGCGGCCGGCCGGGGGAGCCGGCCGGCCGCGGGAGACGTCATCACCGTGTCGGAATGTCGATCAAATGGTCAATTGATTAATCGATCTGTGAGAACACGAAGGAGAACTCGACGGGTCCGGTGTTCAGGAAGTACCGCGGGAGCGGGCCCGGGCCGCAGGACCGGGAGCCGATGCCGTGCCGGCCATGGTCGAGGTGGACCCGGACCGAGTCGCCGGGGGTGAGATCGGGTCAGGTGCCGCGCCCCGTCCAGTTGCTCCGTCGCCCAGCGGAGGTCGGTCCGGGCGCCGTTCTCCTGCGGGCGCAGGTACGGGGTCTGCAGCTCCTCGATGCTCGCGTCCCACCGGCCGAGCATGGCCGCGGCGCCGGTGTCCGGGTAGGCCTCGCCGGGGCCGCCGCCGAACCACTGCGCGTGTCCCGCGGAGGACGCCAGCCCGAAACGGATGCCGATCCTGGGCAGCGGAACCGTCCCGTTGCCGTCGGGCGCGACGGAGACGGTCAGCCTCAGCCGTGTCCCGTCCGACGTCCGGTGGTACACGGTGCGCAGGCCCGTCTCCGGGCGGCCACGGCCGTCGACGGCCGTGGCGCGGAAGGACATCGGTCTCCTGGGTCAGCCCTTGATGCCGGTCTGCGCGATCCCCTGGACCAGCCAGCGCTGGAGGAAGAGGAACACGAACACCAGGGGCAGGATGGAAAAGGCGGTGGCCATGAAGATCAGATGGAAGACGACGGTCTGGTTGGTCATGTAGTTGGAGAGCGCGACCTGGACGGTCCACGAACTCGGGTCCTGGCCGATGACCAGCGGCCACAGGAAGGAGTTCCACCCGTTGATGAAGGTGATGGTCGCCATCGCCGCGAAGAAGTTCAGCGAGTTGGGCACCACGATGCGCCAGTACGCACCCCAGTAGCCCAGTCCGTCCACCCGCGCCGCCTCCTCCAGCTCCTTGGGGAACCCCAGGAAGTACTGCCGGAACAGGAAACAGGTGAAACCGCTGAACAGACCCGGAATGATGAGACCCCGGTAGGTGTCCACCCAGCCGAGCGAGGACACCAGGACGAAGCTGGGGACGAAGGTGACCGCCGTCGGGACCATCAGGGTCCCCAGGACGGCGTAGAAGACCTTGTTGGCGTGCCGGTAGGGGATGCGGGCGAGACCGTAGCCCGCGAGGGAGCACACCAGCAGGACACCGACGGTGTGCAGGGTGGCCACGACCGCGGAGTTCCACAGGGACTGGCCGAACGGCACCGTCTCGTCGGTGAACAGTTCGCTGATGTTGCCCCACTGGATGTCCGTGGGGAAGAACTTCCAGTTCTCTCCGGTGATGTCGGCGTCGGTGGAGAGGGCGTTGCGGATCAGCAGGTAGAACGGGATCAGGAAGAAGAAGCCGGCGATCCCGGTGGCGATGTAGAGGCCGGTGGAGCTCATCACACCGCCGCGACCGCCGCGGCGGGGCTTGTCCGGCGACGGCGCGGACTCCCGTACTTGGGGTGTCGTGGTGGTCACTTGGACTCCTCCCCCCTGCCGAAGCCGAGGAACTTGCCCTGGAGCAGGGTCACGGCGCAGATCAGCACGGTCAGGATGACCGCGCCCGCGCTGCCGGAACCGTAGTCCTGGCTCTCGCCCAGGGCCTTGTAGTACAGCTCGACGAGGGGCGGACGACCCCATGTGGTCTTCGACAGCAGGTTGTAGAACTCGTCGAAGGCCTGGTACGCGGCGATGAGCAGCAGCAGGATCACCGCGGTGGACGTGGCGCGCAGCTGGGGCAGGGTGATGTACCGGAAGGTCTGCCAGCCCGGTTTGGCGCCGTCGATGGCGGCGGCCTCGTACAGCTCGCCCGGGATGTTCTGGAGCGCGGCCAGGAACAGGATCATGTAGAAGCCGGACTGGAGCCACAGCCGTGCGGTGACGATGACGAACCAGTACCAGGGCGGGCTGGGGTCGGCCAGCCAGGCGATGTTCTCGATCCCGAACCAGCCGAGGACCGTGTTCATCATGCCGAAGCGGACGCCGCTGAAGATGGACATCTTCCAGATCAGCGACGCGGCCACGTAGCTGCACGCGGTCGGCAGGAAGAAGACCGAACGGAAGAACGCCCGCATGAAGCGCAGCCGGTTCACGAGCAGGGCCAGGCCCAGCGACAGTGCCCACGTGGTGGGCACGATGAACGCGGCGAAGACGGTGAAGGTGCCGAGCGAGCCGACGAAGTCGTCGTTCGTCAGCATGTACGTGTAGTTCTCGAAGCCGACGAACTTGTCGGGCGTGACGGTGAAGCGGGCCTCGAAGAAGCTGAGCCACAGGCTCCAGAGGATCGGCGCGTAGACGAAGATCGCCAGGCCGATCAGGAACGGCCCCGTGAAGAGCCAGAAGTTGAAGGTGGGGCTGCCCCGCAGAGCCCGCCGCGGCTTGGCCGGTGAGGCCTTCGCCGCGGCGGGGCGCGCGAGGTCGCGCGTCTCGGTCGTCGACATGTCGTGTTCCGTCCCGCGGCCTATCCGAACAGCTTCTTGAGTTCGCGGTCGACGGCCGTGTCGGCCTTGTCGAGCGCGGCCTCCGGGTCCATGTCCTTACGGACGCTGTTGGCGAAGACGTCCTCGAGCGAGGTGCGCATGGCCTGCGTCCAGCCGATGTTGTCGAAGTGCCCGAACTCGTTGAAGAGCCGGACGCCTTCGGCGGCGTTGCCCGACTTGAGCTTGGTGGCGGTCTGCGCGAGCGAGGTGCGCGGCGGAATGTGGAAGCCGAAGTTGGTGGCCCACTCCTCCTGGTACTTCTTCTGGTCGATCCACAGCCACTTGACGTACTCCTTGGCCGCTTCGACGTTCTCGCCCTTGGCGTTGACGAACATCGACCAGCCGCCGTTGTAGACGGACTGCTTGCCCGAGTCGACGGTCTTCGGGAACGGGAAGACCCCCCAGTCGTCGCCGAGCGCCGCCTGGATCCCCGGCATCGCCCACATGCCGCAGAACTGGATGGCACACAGGCCCTGGTTGAGCGAGGAGGGGTCCCAGGACTCGGTCGGAGCGCCGAGGAGAAGGTCGCCGCTGGTGAAGAGCTTGCGCATCTTCTTCAGGCCCTCGATGACGCCGGGGGTGTGGTAGGCGATCTCGTTCTTCTCGGTGAGGTGGTCGGCGCCGGCCGACCAGATCATCGTGTCGATGACGTTGTGCAGGTCGTTGCCCATGTACAGGCCCTTGACCTTGCCGGTGGTGAGCTTGGCGGCGGCCTCCGCCAGCTCGTCGAGCGTGGTCGGCACCTCGACCTTGGCCTTCTCCAGCATCGACTTGCGGTAGAAGAAGAACTGCGGGTCGTCGATCATGCGGACGCCGTAGATCTTGCCGTCCACCGTGTGCGACTTGATGTCGGCCGGGTTGAAGTCGTCCTTGACCGGCGTGACGATGTCGGTCAGGTCCGCCACCTGACCGCTCTTGACCAGCTGGATCTGCGGGTGGAACTCGAAGAGGTCGGGCGCGTTCTTGGTGAGCAGGGTCGCGAAGAGCTTGCTCTCGAAGTCGGCACTGGTGATCCACTGCGTGGTCACGTCGGCCTTGTCGTAGGCCTTCGCGTACTTCCTGATGGCCTGCTCGGTGCCCTGCTCGCCGTACGCGTGGAAGTACTGCGTGAGGCCGACGCCCGAACCGGATCCGCCACCGCGGCCGTTGTTGCCGCCGCAGGCGGCGAGCGTACCGGCGGCGGCCATGCCCGCGGCGGCTCGGAAGAGGGACCTGCGGGACCAGTTGCTGTTGCTCATTGCCGACATGGCGACGTCCTTGTCTCGAAGTGCGGCTACGGCTCTGTGGCTCGGCGCAGGTGGCTCAATTCCTGTCGCGGAGCGGGACGTTAACCTTCGGCTAAGCCTTCGGCAAGGGGTTGGACGAAGTCTGTTCGAAGCGTTGTGTTCGGTTCGGAATGGCGAACGAGAGGGGCCGCGGCAAAGGGGTGTGACCGGGTGTGGCCTGGCTGCCGCAGGGGTAACGCGGGCGCGTGGCACAGAGGTTGAGGGCCGCCGGTGTCAGGGCCGGCGGCCCTCGGTCAGCGGGACGCCCCCGGCGACTGCCGCCTGGTCAAGGCCTTGCCGGCCTCGCGGGGTTGGCGCCGAGGGAGGCGAACAGGGCCGCAGCCGTGCGGGATCACGTTCGAGCCGTCGACGACCGTCCGGTCGCCGACGCCGGGGCACTCGCCGTTCGCCCGGCCGGCGTGCTGTCCGCCGGGGTTCGGCGGCCGGTGCGGGAGGCCGTCACCGGCGGGAGTGAGAGTCGCTTCGGCCACCGACTGCCGGCCGGTGTCCGTGCGGTGGCGTCCCCGGGCGCCTTTTTCGCGTCGTACGGCAGGGCTGCCGCCCGCTGCTGTCCGCGCGGGATGTCGATGCCGCGGGCCACGTCGGCGGGCAGCGGGTTGCGAGAACGCTTTCCGGCAAGCGCTCCGTCACGGCAGGCCGATCGCCGCAATCGCCGGGTTTCTCGAAGTTTCCTCGGACAGAGGGCGTACGCCGTTGTCGGTGCGCGTAACACTGCATCCCCTCCGTCGTCGTGAAGGTGGTGCGGTTCCGCATGGTTCATGCGGGTGGTGCGGTACGGCTCCTCGAACCGGCGAAAACGGTGCGCTTGGCGTTTCTCTGACCCACCGACTGCAACGCCCCTTCGAGCGCGAACGTCGCCGCGCCCAGACAGGCCGGGTCGGTGGGGATGGGGGAGAGGACGATCCGGCTGGCGGCCAGCGGCCGTTTCAGCGCGTGCCGGGCGACTGCCTCCCGCACTTCGTCGAGGAGGGGCTCGCCGAGCCGGGCGGCGACCCAGCTGCTCAGGACGACCACCTCGGGGTTGAGCACATTGACCAGGTTGGCGATGCCCGCGCCGAGGTAGCGGGCGGTGTCGCGGACGACCTTGACGGCGACCGGGTCGTGGGCGGCGACCCCGGCGGCCAGGGCGTCGATGGTGGCGGTCTGGTCGTCGGGATGCAACAGCGGGCTCCGCGGGCTGAGTTCACGCAGGTTCTGCATGATGCCGGGCGCGCCGACGTACGTCTCCACACAGCCGTGGTTGCCGCAGCGGCACAGCCGCCCGTCGAGCACGAGCGTGGTGTGCCCCCACTCGCCGGCGCTGTTGCTGACGCCCCGGTGCAGCCCGCCACCGAGGACGAGACCCGCCCCGACTCCCGTGCCCAGGTTGACCACCACGGCGTCCCCGTGCCCACGCGCCGCCCCGAACCACAGCTCGGCGACCGCGCCCGCGCGCAGCGGGTTGTCCAAGTACAGGGGATAGGCGATGTGTTCGGAGAGCAGGTCGAGCAACGGCACGTCGTGCCAGTCCCAGTTGGGCGCGTACTCGGAAATGCCGGTGGCCCGGTCCACCTGCCCCGGCACGCTCACCCCGACGCCGAGCACCCGGGCGGCCTCGACCCCGGCCTGCGCGACCACCGAACCGGCGGCCGCGGCGACATGGCCGACCACCTGCTCGGGACGGCTCTCGCCGGGCCGCATGTTCTCCTCGGCGCGGGCCAGCACGTTCAGCGCGAGGTCGAAGAGCTCGACATGGACGTAGGTCTCCGCGATGTCCACGCCGATCAACGCGCCCCCCGACGCGTTGACGGCCACGAGACCCCGCGGGCGGCCACCCGCCGAGTCCTCGAACCCGACCTCGGTGATCATGCGGAGGTCGAGCAGCTCACCGACGAGGGTGGCGACGGTGGCGAGCGAGAGACCGGTGGCGGCCGCGAGCTCCTGCCGGGAGGTGGGCGAGGCGGCGATGATCTGACGCAGCACCTCGTAGCGGTTCGCGGTGCGGATGTCCCGTGATGTGCCGCGCTTCATGCAGCGTGCCCCCTCATCCCTTCCGTGCCTGTCCCTGGCGGGCGGGCCCGCACTGCGACGGCACCGGCGCCGCGCCAGGCTATGGGCTGCCGAACCGTTCGACAAGGGGTTAGGAAAGGGGCTTTATAAAGTCGCCCGGAGTGGCGCGCTCAGCCTGCCAGGACGTCCCGCACGAAGGCGTTGGTGAACTTCCCGGCCGGATCCAGCACCCGCGCGAGGGCCGTGAAGTCGTCGATCCGGGGATACCGTCCGCGCACCACGTCGGCCGGCACCTCGAACACCTTGCCCCAGTGCGGCCGCGGCTCGAAGGGCTCCAGCGCGGCTTCCACCGCCCGCACCGCCGGGAGCACGGCGGCCGTGTCCTCGACCCAGGTGAAGTGCAGCGCCACGGTGTCCCGCCCGTAGGACGGGCTCAGCCACTGCTCGTCGGCGGCCACCGTACGCACCTCGCAGACCTGGAGCACGGGGGCGACCGTCTGCCGGATCCCGTCGATCGCATAGAGCGCCTCGGTGGCATGCCGGCGCGCCAGCAGATACTCGCTCTGCAGCTCGTTGCCGCTGCTCGGGGTGAACTCCGCCCGGAAGTGCGGCAGCCGCTCGTGCCACGGCCCCGGTACCCCGAACTGCTCGGTGCAGTTGACCACAGGCATCCCCGGTACCGGATGCAGAGCCTCCACGGCCGGCGTCGCCCACGGGAAGTCGGCGAGCGGCTCGTCCGTGCGCCGCTTCAGCCACACCTGCCGGAAGCCGGGCGCGTCCCAGTCGGTGAACAGGCTGACGCTGTACGCAGCCCCCGCGACGGTCTCGAAGTCCAGCCCGTCCAGGGGCAGTTCGGTGAACGTGTGCTGCTCGACCTCAAAGCCCGGCTCCAGATCGAGGACGAGCGCGGTGACCACGCCGAGAGCGCCCAGCGAGGTGACGGCCCCACCGAACCGCCGGTCGCCGCGTCCGATGACGACGGTCGAACCGTCGGCGGTGACGATCTCCACCTCCCGTACGGCAGAGGCGAGCGAGCCGTTGCCGACCCCCGACCCGTGGGTACCGGTGGCCACCGACCCGGCGACCGAGATGTGCGGCAAGGAGGCCATGTTCGGCAGCGCGAGCCCCCGCTCGTGCACGCGGCGCGCCAGCTCGGCGTACCGGACCCCGCCCCCGACCCGCACGGTCCGGGCCGCCGTGTCGACGTCGACCTCACCGGCCAGCGCGCCCAGCGACAGCAGCACCCCGTCGACGCCGGGCTCGGCGATCTCGTTGAACGAGTGCCCGCTGCCCAGCACCCGCACCCGCCCGCTGCCCGCCACGAGCGAGCGGAGCGCGTCGAGAGAGCGCGGACGGTGCAGCTCGCCGGCGGCGAAGGTGATGTTGCCGGCCCAGTTGGTAACGGTTTCGGTCATGCGACTGCTCGCCCCTCCCGAGGAGATCGAGAACCCGGAATTCCCAGGTGGAACCTACCTTGCCCGCAACACGAGGCCCCCGCCCCCACCCCCGCGCGGCCGGGGGCATACCGTGAGGAGTCGTACGCCTGAGCCGGGAGGAGAGACGGATGGACAGCCGTACCGCGCTGGTCGAGGATCTGATGGAGCGGTTTCCGCATGTTCCGCGGGAGGCCGTCTTCAAGGAGGACCTGCTGCGCGGAGGCGTGGCCTTCGACCCCTCCGCGCTCAGTGACAACGAGTCGGGCGAGGTCAAACCGAAGTCCTACTTCATCTTCTCCTTCGACCACGGCACCCTGCCCGAGCTGGGCGAGGCCGCGCTGCGCCGCCCGCCGGAGGAGATCATCCTCACGGGAGGCCCCTACGACCTGCGGCGGACGGTCGTCTCGGTCCGGGTGAACCCGTCCTCCCCGTACCGCGTCGCGGCGGACGACGAAGGTCTGCTCGGGCTCTACCTCGACGGAAAGCGCATCGCCGACGTCGGCGTGCCGCCGATGCCGGAGTACTACCGGCACAAGCTCTCCAACGGGAAGTCCGTCATGGAGGTCGCCCCGACCATCCAGTGGGGTTACCTGATCTATCTGACCGTTTTCCGGGTGTGTCAGTACTTCGGCGCCAAGGAGGAGTGCCAGTACTGCGACATCAACCACAACTGGCGCCAGCACAAGGCGGCCGGCCGGCCGTACACGGGCGTGAAGGACGTCGAGGAGGTCCTCGAAGCCCTGGAGATCATCGACCGGTACGACACCCAGAAGGCGTCCACCGCCTACACCCTCACCGGCGGCGCGATCACCAAGACCGTCGCGGGCCGGGACGAGGCCGACTTCTACGGTCACTACGCCAAGGCCATCGAGGAGCGCTTCCCGGGCCGCTGGATCGGCAAGGTCGTCGCCCAGGCGCTGCCCCGCGACGACGTACAGCGCTTCAAGGACTACGGGGTGCAGATCTACCACCCCAACTACGAGGTGTGGGACCGCCGGCTGTTCGAGCTGTACTGCCCGGGCAAGGAGCGCTACGTAGGCCGCGACGAGTGGCACAAGCGGATCCTCGACTCGGCGGAGATCTTCGGCGCGCGCAACGTGATCCCCAACTTCGTCGCGGGGGTGGAGATGGCCGAGCCGTTCGGTTTCACCACCGTGGACGAGGCTATCGCCTCCACCACGGAGGGCCTGCGTTTCTTCATGTCGCAGGGCATCACGCCGCGCTTCACCACCTGGTGCCCGGAGCCCACCACCCCGCTGGGCAAGGCCAACCCGCAGGGTGCGCCGCTGGAGTACCACATCCGGCTGCTGGAGGCCTACCGCGCCACCATGGACGAGTTCGGTCTCTCCTCGCCTCCCGGCTACGGACTGCCCGGACCCGGCCGCGCGGTGTTCTCCGTCAGCTCCTTCATGGACAGCCTTCCGGCGGAGGACTCGGCGACCGTATAGTCCGCGCAACGGTCACCACGGTCCGCGGAGCAGCCCGCACGGCAGTCCGCGGGGCAGCCCGCGAAAAAGTCCGCGAAACCGGTGTCGAAACATGGCGCCGGTAGTGAACACGGGGCGGTCCGCGTCCGTACTGGAGGCCGGAGTACCGGGCGCGGCCGCCTTATCGTCGTCCCGTTCAGCTGTCTGTCCTGCTGTCCTGACATGACATCTGAACAGGGCGCTTGTCAGTTGTGTTGGAAACGTGAAAAGCTCTGCCCCTGCCGCGAGGTTCCCCCCAACTCCATTGCCGTCATGGTGAGTTGACCTCGCTTGTGGATGCAGGAGACTCATGCCCGACCTGCCGACCCCGAAGGACGCCGCCGAGGCCGCGCTGTTCTCCGAGTGCTGGGACGCCGTCCTGTCGTACGCCGATCTGTGTACGTCCGGCTCGACCGCGGCGAACCAGCTGGCCCGCGAGGCGTTCGCACTCGGCATACGCGAGGCCCGCGCCGCCGAGGACGGCCTCGCACGAGGTGCCGGCCGCCGCTCGTCCCGGCTGCCCCGGATCCCGCTGCTGCTGACGGCCGTACGCACCACCGCCGCCGCCTGGGAGGCCCGGGGACAGGGCCACAAACTCGACCCCGATCTGCGCCTGTGGCTCAACTCCGACAAGGCCGCACGGTACGTCGGACCGCCCCTGAGTCGTCCCATCGCCCTGCGCGGACTGCGTGACATGCAGGAACCGGACGCCGCTCTGCTGTGGCTGGCGGAGGTGGAGGCGCTGCCGCTGCACGCCGTGGTCCGCAGGCAGGGTCTGGACCCGACCGCCGCTGTGGAGGAGCTGAACCAGGTCCGCGGGCTGTTCCGGGACCGCTGCCACCGCAACCATCTCGACACGCCGATGGACGCGGAGTGCCGCAGCTACGTCCGGCTCCTGGACGCCGTCACCCGCTCGCCCGCCGCCGACACGCCCCCCGACCTCTCCCGCCACCTCGCCACCTGCGTGGAGTGCGCCGAGGCCGCCGCCTGTCTGCGGCTGCACGGGGGCGGCCTGCCCGCCGCCCTCGCCCAGGGCGTCATCGGCTGGGGCGGCCTCGCCTACCTGGAACGCCGCCGCCGGGCCGCCGAGGTGCGCCTCGGCGCCGGACGCCCGGACGCGCCGGACGCCGAGGGCGCGGCGGAACAGGTCGCCGCGAGCAGGGCGCGCGTGCTGCGGGGCGGCATGCTCGCCGCCGCCGTCCTGGTCTCCGTGGTGGCACTCGCCGTGTCGATGATGCCCGGCGACACCGGTGGCGGCAGCGGCGGCGAGAACGTCGCCCAGGGCAACCCCGCCGACAGCACCCCGGTGGCCGGCCCCGGCTCCGTCCTGCCGTCCGCGGATCCCGCCACCTCCGCCGCGCCGTCCTCGTCCCGCCCGGCGGCGTCCGCGAGCGGAACGCCCTCGGCGACGGGCGGCAGCGACGCCGGCAAGCCCGACCCCGAGCCCCAGGGCACCTCCTCGGCCACCGCCGGTGCCGGGGGAGGCGAGGACGCGGCGGCCTGCGAGGTCACGTACGACCTCGTCAACCAGTGGCCCGACGGCTTCCAGGCCACCGTCACCGTCACCACCGCCGTGACGCTCGACGCCTGGCGCGTGGCCTGGTCCTTCCGCGACGGCCAGAAGGTCGACCAGATGTGGGACGCGAGCCTCGCCCAGAACGGCTCACGGGTCACCGCGACCGCCGCCGACTACAACAGGTCCGTCTCCGCGAACGGCACGCTCACCTTCGGTTTCCTCGCCTCCTGGCAGAACAAGAACAGCGCGCCGTACGCGTTCACCCTCAACGGGCAGACGTGCACGAGCTCTTGACGCACGACGGCTGAACCCGGGCACCGACGCAAGCAGAGCGCACGACGGAGAGAGGGGCGGGGTTCCCGCCCCTCTCTCCGCGCGTCCGAGGGCTCTGTAGGTGAAGGACGACTCTGCGCGTGAGGATCGAGGGGCCCGCTGCCGCGTTCGACGGCCAGGTCGCCCTGCTGGACCGGCTCGGCGCGCGGGGTCGGGCGGGTGAGCCCCACGAGACCGCCGAGGTCGTCCCCTTCCTCGCCGGTCCCGCGAGCAGTTGCGGCCACGGCGCGATGCTTTTCACCGACGGCGGGGAGGCAGCACCCTGCCGGGCTGAGCATGGGGTGATCCGGGAAGGGGCGCAGCGCGTCGGCCCACGCGCGCGTGGCCGACGACGTCGGTGAGTGGGCCGGAAATGGGTGGCAACCGGCTTCCTGCGCCCCTATCCTGAGTGAGCTTTGAGCTTTGAGCTTTGAGCGGGGCCGACGGGCGTGCTGTCCGGCGTGAGGAACATGAGGAACGGGAGGTGTGACCGATGACTGTCGCCGAGAAGGGTGCTGTTCGCAGCGACCAGACGTTCGTTCACTCCACCTCCGCGGTCTCCGGCTGACCACTTCTTCCGCCTCGCGTACGCGAGCGCTGCCGGGGCCGCCCCTGTGAAGGGTCCCCCTTGCATTTCTCGTCCAACTCCTCCACCTCCCTCTCCTCTTCTGCGGATTCGCCGCCGGCTCTCGCCGCGTACGGCTGGGACGCAGACCGGGAGGCCGAGTTCGCCCCCTACGCCGAGCGGGGCCTGCTGCCCGGCCGCGTGGTGCGGGTCGACCGTGGGCTGTGCGATGTCGTCACCGCGGCGGGCATCGTGCGCGCCGACACCGAGTTCGTCGTTCCCCGTGACCCGCTGAAGGTCGTGTGCACGGGCGACTGGGTCGCCGTCGACCCCGAGGACGCCGATCCGCGGTACGTACAGACACTTCTGACGCGCCGTACGGCCTTCGTACGGTCCACCTCCTCCAAGCGGTCCGAGGGGCAGATCCTCGCCGCCAACGTCGACCACGCCGTCGTCGCGATGTCCCTGGCCGTCGAACTCGACCTCGGCCGCATCGAGCGCTTCCTGGCGCTGGCCTGGGAGTCCGGCGCCCAGCCCGTCGTCGTGCTCACCAAGGCCGATCTGGTGCCCGACCCGCTCGGGCTGTCGTACCTCGTCGAGGACGTCGAGGCGAGCGCGCCCGGTGTGCCCGTGCTCACCGTCTGCGCGCGCGACGGCGGCGGCGTCGAGGAACTCGCCGCGCTCCTCGGGCGGGGCACCTCCGTGCTGCTCGGGGCGTCCGGTGCGGGCAAGTCGACGCTCGCGAACGCGCTCGTCGGTGAGGACGTGATGGGCGTCCAGGCCACCCGCGACATGGACGGCAAGGGGCGGCACACCACCACCACCCGTAACCTGCTGCCGCTGCCCGGCGGGGGTGTCCTCATCGACACGCCCGGGCTCCGTGGCGTCGGCCTCTGGGACGCCGGTGGCGGGGTCGGACAGGTCTTCGCTGAGATCGAGGAGTTCGCCCGGGACTGCCGGTTCCACGACTGCGCGCACGAGTCCGAGCCGGGGTGCGCGGTGCGGGCGGCGGTCGAGGACGGGCAGCTGCCCACGCGCCGTCTGGAGAGCTACCACAAGCTCGTCCGGGAGAACCAGTGGATCGTCGCCAAGTCCGACGCCCGCATGCGCGCCGACGTCCGCCAGGACTGGAAGCGCAAGCAGGCCGCCGGCCGGGCCGCGGGGGAGGTGAAGCGAGGGCGCGGGCCATGGCGACCCGCACCTCCGCGGTGACGCCCGCCTGTTGCGGTAACGCTTGCCTGTTGCCATGACGCTTGCCGGACCGGCACTGTGTGCGCGGTCCGGCGCGGCGTGGGCGGTTCGGTAACGCTTGCCGGTCCCGGTAGCGCACGCGTGTTTCGGTAACGCTTGCTGGTCCCGGTCGCGCACACGTATTGCGGTAGCGCTTGCCGGTCCCGGTCCCGGTCCCTGTCCCGGGCACGGCCCCGGACCCCGTCACGGACACGTGTTGCGGTAACTGTTGCCTGCCCGGCAACCCGTTTCCGGTCCAGCGTCACGTCCGATTTCCGCTAGCACGGTTTCGCCCGGGCGCGAAGACTGGTGTTCATGACGGACCAGGACACGCAGTACGAGGCGGTCCGCAGCAGGGACGCCCGGTTCGACGGCGAGTTCTTCTTCGCCGTCGAGACCACCGGCATCTACTGCCGGCCCAGCTGCCCCGCCGTGACGCCGAAACGGCACAACGTGCGTTTCTTCGCGACGGCCGCCGCCGCGCAGGGCTCGGGTTTCCGGGCCTGCCGACGGTGCCGCCCGGACGCCGTGCCGGGATCGGCAGACTGGAACGCGCGTGCCGACGTCGTCGGCCGGGCCATGCGGCTGATCGGTGACGGTGTCGTCGACCGGGAGGGCGTCACCGGGCTCGCCGTACGGCTCGGCTACAGCGCCCGCCAGGTGCAGCGGCAGCTCACCGCCGAACTCGGCGCCGGACCGGTCGCTCTGGCCCGGGCGCAGCGCGCGCACACCGCGCGGGTCCTGCTCCAGACGACGGGCCTGCCGGTCACGGAGATCGCCTTCGCGTCCGGGTTCGCCAGCGTGCGCCAGTTCAACGACACCGTCAGGACCGTGTACGCGACGACCCCGACCGAACTGCGGGCCGCCGTCCGTGCGACCCGCCGCACCGCCACCCCGTCCGCCGGGATCCCGTTGCGGCTCGCCCACCGGGGCCCGTACCACGCGGCCGCCGTGTTCGACCTGCTGCGACGGGAGGCCGTGGCCGGGGTGGAGGAGGTGAGCGGGCCGCCCGGCGGGCGCACCTACCGCCGTACGCTGCGGCTGCCGTACGGCACCGGGATCGTCGCCGTGGACGAGCGGGCGGGTGACCCGGGCCGGGCCTCGGCCGTCCACCCCGGCGGCTGGCTCGACGCCCGGCTGCATCTCACCGACCCGCGCGATCTCACCACCGCCGTCCAGCGGCTGCGGCGGCTGCTCGACCTCGACTCCGACCCGTACGCCGTCGACGAGCGGCTCGGCGCCGATCCGCGGCTCGCCCCGCTGGTCGCCGCCCGGCCCGGACTGCGCGCGCCGGGGGCCGCCGATCCGGAGGAGTACGCGGTGCGGGCGGTCGTGGGGCGGGCGGCGGCCGAACGGCTCGTTCGCGCCTACGGCAAGGCCCTCGACGCCCCCTGCGGGACCCTCACCCACCTCTTCCCCGAGCCGGCTGTCCTGGCGCAGGCAGAGTCCGGGGCCGCCGCGCCAGGGTCCGCGTCCCCGTCCGTATCCGGGGGGCCGCTGGGCGTCCTCGCCGCCGCCCTCGCCGACGGCACCGTACGGCTGGACCCGGGCGTCGACCGGGACGACGCCCAGCAGGCACTGCTCGCGCTGCCCGGGCTGGACGCCCGTACGATCGCGGAGATCCGTGCCCGTGCCCTCGGCGACCCCGACGTCGCGCCGCCCGGCGTGGACGTCCCCGACACCTGGCGCCCCTGGCGCACCTACGCCCTGCACCACCTGCGCGCCGCGGAGGAACGATGACCGACCTGACGTACTGGACCAGCGTGGAGAGCCCGCTCGGCCCGCTGCTGCTCACCGCCGACGCCGACGCCACGCTGACCTCCGTCTCCGTGCCCGGGCAGAAGGGCGGACGGACCGTCCAGGACGGCTGGCGGCACGACCCCGGACCCTTCCGCTCCGCCGCGGAGCAGCTCGCCGCCTACTTCGCCGCCGACCTGAAGGAGTTCCGGCTGCCGCTGCGCAGTGACGGCACCGAGTTCCGCGAGCGCGTGTGGGCCGCCCTCGACGCCGTGCCCTACGGAGCGACCACGACCTACGGCGAGATCGCCGCCCGCGTCGGCGCCTCGCGGATGGCCGTACGGGCCGTGGGAGGGGCGATCGGGGCGAATCCGCTGCTGATCGTGCGCCCCTGCCACCGGGTGATCGGCGCCGACGGCTCGCTGACGGGATACGCGGGCGGACTGGAGCGCAAGGTGCGGCTGCTCTCGCTGGAGGGCTCGCTCGAGGAGCGGTTCCGGACCCTCGCCTGATCGAGGGGCCACCGCCGGGGTGTGTCGTCGCCGGATCCGTCATCCCTGGATCCGTCATCCCCCGGAACGGTCATCCCCACAGAACCGTCCCCAGCCACGCCCCCATGATCAACAGGCAGGTGAACAGCTCCGCGAGGACGCTGGAGCCGCCCGAGCGCATCGCCGTGCGCAGGGCGGCCCGGGCTTCGCCGTGACGGCCCAGACGGAGACGTTCGGAGAGATAGATGCCGCCCATGAAGCCGGGGATCGCGCCGATGACGGGGAGCAGGAAGAAGCCGAGGAACGCGCCGAGCCCCGCGTACGCCGCCATCCGGGGGGTCGCGCCGCTCTCCCGCAGCCGACGGGGCGGCAGCGTCCAGCGCACCACCTGCGACAGGAACAGCGTGACCGTGGCACCGACCAGCACGACCCAGGCGGCCGGCTGCGGATCCTCCAGCGCCCACCACAGGACCGCGGCCCACACCAGCCACGATCCCGGCACGCCGGGCACCAGCACTCCGCACAGGCCGAGCAGAATGACCGTTCCGACCAGCAGGAGTTGTGCCACTCCCATCTGCCCAGGGTGCCCGAGTCAGGGAGAACGCGCAGGTCAAGCCGTACGGCCTCGGACCGCCGACGCGCACGGTCAGTGCTCCCGGGCCACCCACCCCCGTTCGTACGCGTGCCAGCCCAGTTGCAGCCGGGTCGTCACTCCCGTCAGCTCCATCAGCCCCTTCACCCGGCGCTGCACGGTCCGCAGCCCGAGGTCGAGCTGCTTGGCCGCGCTCGCGTCGGTCATCCCGGCCAGCAGCAGGGACAGGATCTCCAGGTCGGTGGCGTCCGGACCGTCCGGGGCCTGCTCGACCACGCCGGCCGCGCCGAGGCGCAGCGGCAGCGCTTCCCGCCACACCGACTCGAACAGGCCCGACAGCAGCTCCAGCAACCCGCTGGCGTGCACCACCAGCGCGGCGGGATCCGCCGAGCGGCCGGTCAGCGGCACCAGGGCGAGCGAGCGGTCGGCGACCACCAGCTTCGTCGGCACCCGGTCCACCACCCGCACCTGTTCCTCCCGGCCCAGCGCGGCGGTCAGCTCCGCCATGCCGTCCGGCTGGTCGAGCACCGCCCGCTCCAGTACGACGCGGTAGCGCACTCCGCGGGCCGTTGCCCGCTCCTCGGCCTCGTTCTCGCCGCCGGTCACGGCCACCGGGGTGCCGGTGACCAGCGCGCATACCTCCTCGCTCGCCCCGAGCTGGATCTGGAGGAAGCGCTGGGAGACGGCGGCGGCGCCCGTCACCACCTCGACCAGGTCGTGCACCGCCGGTTCGGCGGCCGCCGCCCGGTACTCCTCGGAGAGCAGGGCCGCTGCCAGTTCCGCCTTCTCCAGCTCGTGCCGCTGCTGGGTGAGCAGCGCCCCCAGGGCGACGCCCGGAGGCGCGGCGACCCAGCGGCCGGGGCGACCCGAGGACTGCGCGGCGAGACCGTGCCGTTCCAGCCGGCGCAGCGCGCGTTCGGTGTCGTGCTCGCCGAGGGCCAGCCGACGCGCCAGGTCGGGCAGGTCGGCGGCGCCCACGGACACCAGCGCCCGGTACGCCGACTCGTGCGTCTCGTCCAGCCCTATCGCTCCCAGCATCGGGTGCTTCCCTCCTTCTGACGTCCCGTGAATGGCGGGAAACAGCCACGGCGTAAACCCGCCGCCGCACATCATCGCCGTACCGCCGGTCACTCTGCCAAGGTGTGGCCACGGCGGAAACACGTGATCATCCACTGATCATCCACAGCGGAGGTCCAGGAACGCCGTGCAGACTCGGGCCGGTCGGCCACGACGCCGCGGCGCGGAAACCTTTCGAGAACGTGATCCGGGCTCATGACGCGCAGGGGCGCATAGGGGATATGAGCCTGGGTCACCCATGTCGCCGGGCGGTTCTCCCGTGGGGGGTGGAACCGCCCGGCGACCTTTGTCGCACCGTGCTTCGCACTGGCGTTCAGGACATCACTCGGCCCTCTGTTCGACACACGTGCGGTGGCGCATTTTCCGGATGCCCCGTTTTCATCCGGCCCGCGCAGTGGACAATCGGGGGCATGAGCCAGCAGGGGGGAAGGCCCACCGGTCACGAGGACGACTGGTGGGGGCAGTTGTACGACGACGCCACCGAGGACACGGGGCCCGCGCGCACCGCAGACTCCCTGGACGACCGTTTCGCCTCGGCCGCCGGAGCGGTGCGCACCGGCGGTGCGGCGGAGGGTGCGGGTACGCCGGACGACGTCCGTGGCCCCGGGGCCACGGCGGCCCCGCGGCACCCGAAGGCCACGGGCGGCACGGAGGGCCACACGGGCGGCACGGACGCCCCCGGCGGCGGGGGACCGGTGCCGGCCCCGCGCGCCGAACGCCCAGGTGCCGCGGGGCAGGTCGAGCGGCCCGGTGCCGCCGGGCCGACCGACTGGTGGACCTCGTCGGCCGCCACGGCGGCAGGGGCGCCACCGTCCCCGGAGGCCACCGTTCCGCCGCCCCGGAACCGACCGGCCGCCGAGTCCGCCGCGCAATCCGCCCCCCGGCGGGACGCCGGGCAGGACACCCCTTGGGATGCCGGGCCGGATGCCGGGCCGGATCCCGAGCAGGCTGCTGGTGCTGCTGCTGCTGCTGGTGCTGGTGCTGGTGCTGGTGGGGGTGCGGGTGCCGGTGCCGGACGCGATGGCGATGAGCGCGACGGCTGGAGCGACGCCGAGCCTGGCACCGGACGGGATTCCGGACCGGACTTCTGGCGGGACGGCGGACGGGATTCCGGACGGGCCGGCGGATGGGACTCCGGACGGGATTCCGGTCGGGACTCCGGGCGGGCCGGCCGATGGGACTCCGGACGGGATTCCGGTCGGGACTCCGGGCGGGCCGGCCGATGGGACTCCGGACGGGATAACGGTCGGGACGCCGCGCGCGGTGACGTCGGGCGCGGTCCAGAGCGGGACGTCGTCGAGCGGGACGCCGTCCAGGGGGATGTTGCCGGGCGGGATGTCGGCGTCGGCGCTGGCGCCGTGGGGACGGACCAGGGTGCTGGCCCGTCGGGACGGCACCGCGCTCCCTGGGAGCCGCCGTCGGACCCGCCCGCCGGTCCTGCGAACATTCTGCCCCGCCCGCTGCCCCCGGGATTCGCCGAGCGGCCGCCCCACGGCCCCGCTCCCTCCACCGCCGAAGGCCTCGCGTCGACGGAGACGCCTCCCGACGTCTCCGAACCTCCGGCGCCGTCCACTCCGCCCGCGCCGCCGTCCCCGCCCGTACTGCCGACGACCTCACCTGCCGGGCAGGCGACCGGGCCGGCACCGGGCGAGGGCACCGGGCCGGCACCGGGCGAGGGCACCGGGCCGGCCTCACCCGCGGCGCCGCCCCCACCGCCCGCGATGCCCCCCGTGCCGGCCCACGCGCCGCCGCCCCCACAGGCCCCGACCGCCTCCGTCGACGGGTCGGCGGCCCCCCTCTACGCGACGAATCCCGCGCCCGCCCCCGAACGCGAGCCGGACTCCGAACGCGCCCCCGCCTCGCCGACCACCTCCCCACCGGACCATCCCCCCACCGTCGCCGGTCTGCCCGCCCTGCCCGCCGTCCCGCCCCTGTCCACCTCGAAGGACTACGTCGGTTCGGGGCCGCCCACCTACGACGCCGAGCCCACCGCTCTTCCGCCCGCGGACCCGGACGACCTCGCCGACCTGGTCGCCGACACCGTCCTGGACGGCGCCCGGTACGGAGTCTGGGCGCTGCGGGCCGCCTCGGTGCGGGGGGACTCCGCGCGGTACCGGGGGGAACCGCGCCGTGACTCGTTCCTCACCGCCCGCTTCGGCGCCGGGGAGCAGGCGCTGATCCTGGTCGCGATGGCGACCGGTGCCCGGGCGACCCCGGGAGCGCATCGGGCGGCCGCCGAGGTGTGCCGGTGGATCGGGCGGGCCGTGGGCCGCAGTCACGTCCGGCTCGCGGAGGACATGCGGGCGGCCAGGCGCGGAGACCTGAAGTCGGGCCTGCACCGGCTCACCGGCCGCAGCCTCGGCCGGCTCCGCGCCAGCGCCGCCGAGCAGGGCCTGGGACCGGAGGAGTACGCGGCCACCCTGCGCTGTCTGCTCCTGCCCGCCGACCCCGCCTGCCGTACGCGCGTCTTCTTCGGCGTCGGCGCAGGCGGACTGTTCCGGCTGCGCGACGGTGTGTGGCGGGACATCGAGCCGCAGGTGGGCGAGGTGGCGGGCGCACCGGTCGTCGGGTTCGGCTCGCTGCCCGCCGAGACGCCCGAGGGCGACCGGCTCACCATGGACCTCGGCATCACCACACCGCCGAACCCCTACGACCCGGACCCCGAACCGCCCCGCGAACCCTTCCGATTCCGCGCCTCGGTAGCCCGCCCGGGTGACACCCTCCTGATGTGCACGGACGGCCTGGCCGAACCCCTGCGCGGGGAGCGGGAACTGTCCGCGTACCTGGCGGGACGCTGGTCGGGCCCCACTCCGCCCGGTCTCGCCGCCTTCCTCGCCGACACCCAGGTGCGGGTGAAGGGCTATGCCGACGACCGCACGGCAGCGGCCGTCTGGGAGGCGTAACCGAGTCGCCGCGGCCACTGTGGAGTCAGGGACCCGAGGAGACCGAAGGGGTGCGTCGATCCATGGCCAAGCAGAACGTCGCGGAACAGTTCGTGGACATCCTCGCCCGCGCGGGAGTGCGGCGCCTCTACGGTGTCGTGGGGGACAGCCTCAACCCCGTGGTGGACGCGGTGCGGCGCAACCCCGCCATCGACTGGATCCACGTCCGGCACGAGGAGACGGCCGCCTTCGCCGCCGGTGCGGAAGCCCAGATCACCGGGAAACTCGCGGCCTGCGCGGGGTCCTGCGGGCCCGGCAACCTCCATCTCATCAACGGCCTCTATGACGCCCACCGCTCCATGGCCCCCGTTCTGGCCCTCGCCTCGCACATCCCGTCCAGCGAGATCGGTCTCGGCTATTTCCAGGAAACCCACCCCGATCAGCTGTTCCGCGAGTGCAGCCACTACAGCGAGCTGATCTCCAGCCCGAAACAGATGCCCCGGCTGTTGCACACCGCCATCCAGAACGCGGTGGGGCGCGGTGGCGTCAGCGTCGTGTCACTGCCCGGTGACATCGCCGACCGGACGGCCCCCGAGAAAGCCGTCGAAACCGCTCTCGTCACCGCCCGGCCCGCCGTCCGCCCCGGCGACGCGGAGATCGACGCGCTGGTCGAGATGATCGACGCGGCCGACAAGGTCACGCTGTTCTGCGGCAGCGGCACCGCCGGCGCGCACGCCGAGGTCATGGAGTTCGCCGGGAAGATCAAGTCCCCGGTGGGGCATGCGCTGCGCGGCAAGGAATACATTCAGTACGACAATCCGTACGACGTCGGAATGAGCGGTCTCCTCGGCTACGGCGCCGCCTACGAGGCCACCCACGAGTGTGACCTGCTGATCCTGCTCGGAACCGATTTCCCCTACAACGCCTTCCTCCCCGACGACGTGAAGATCGCCCAGGTCGACGTACGCCCCGAACACCTCGGCCGACGCTCGAAACTGGACCTCGCCGTATGGGGCGACGTACGGGAGACCCTGCGCTGTCTCATCCCGCGGGTGCGGGCCAAGGAGAACCGGCGTTTCCTCGACCGGATGCTGAAGAAGCACGCCGACGCGCTGGAGGGGGTGGTGAAGGCGTACACCCGGAAGGTGGAGAAACACGTTCCCATCCATCCGGAGTACGTCGCCGCCGTCCTCGACGAACTCGCCGACGAAGACGCCGTGTTCACCGTCGACACCGGTATGTGCAACGTCTGGGCCGCCCGCTATCTCACCCCCAACGGCCGCCGCCGTGTCATCGGTTCCTTCTCGCACGGCTCCATGGCGAACGCACTGCCCATGGCGATCGGCGCCCAGTTCACCGACCGCCGCCGGCAGGTCGTGTCGATGTCCGGCGACGGCGGATTCGCCATGCTGATGGGCGACTTCCTGACGCTGGTGCAGTACGACCTGCCGGTGAAGGTCGTGCTCTTCAACAACTCGTCTCTGGGCATGGTCGAGTTGGAGATGCTGGTCGCCGGTCTGCCCTCGTACGGCACGACCAACAAGAACCCCGACTTCGCCGCCGTCGCCCGCGCCTGCGGTGCCCACGGTGTGCGCGTCGAGAAGCCCAGACAGCTGGCCGGCGCACTGAAGGACGCCTTCCGGCACAAGGGCCCGGCCCTCGTCGACATCGTCACCGATCCCAACGCCCTGTCCATCCCGCCGAAGATCAGCGCCGAGATGGTAACCGGTTTCGCACTCTCCGCCTCGAAGATCGTTCTCGATGGAGGAGTGGGCCGGATGCTTCAGATGGCCCGTTCCAACCTGCGCAACATGCCCCGGCCGTAGACGGTGGCGGCCGGTCGGGGATGTCAGGTCAGTCGCCGGTCGGGACCCACTGGCGTTCACCGTCCTCGGAGCCGTACCAGTAGCGGGGCAGCCCCTTGATGCCGCTCGTGCGGAACGGCCGGCCGCGATCGTCGATACGGACCGTGCCGGTGCGGCCCTGGGACGACCAGTCCAGTTCGAGGTACCAGTCGCAGGCGCAGGCCTCGGTCCGTGCCGTGACCAGCAGCACCTCGGGGTCGGTGCTGGACACGCGGTAGGGCAGGCTCACCGCCGGGATCGGCGTGCCCGCGTCGTTGCCGGCGACGGAGTGCGCGACGGGTCGGTCCTTGTCCAGGTCGACCGCGAAGTAGCGCTCGCTGAGGGAGCCGCCGCAGCCCTGCTCCATGGCGTACGCGGTGCCCGTCAGGGGTGCGGCACGACCGACGACCCGCACGCGCAACGCCGTCAGCACGACGGCCGTGGAGCTGCGGCCCTGGACCGAGATCTCCACGCTGGTCTCCCGCCCGTGCACCGCTCCCTGGGCGGTCGCCCAGGGGCCGGCGTCCTGCTCCGCCGGGGGCGGCGGAACCTGCGTCGGCGGCTTGTCGATGACGTAGTCGTGACTGCAACCGAGCGCCCAGACCTGTGAGTCGACGGTCCAGGCGAGCGGTACGCCCGACGCCGGTGTCGAGGCCTTGCCGCCGGCCGGGGAGGCGTCCGGGGCGGGGGAGCTCTTCGCGGGGCGTGCGGAAGGGGAAGCCGTGCCGGGTGTGGGGGAGGTGGTCGAGCCGGCGCCGGGCGTGGGGGAGTGGGATGAGACCGTCGTCCGGGGTGCGGCCGTGGCGGAACCGGAGGGCCGGCCGAGGTCGCCGGAGGCCGAGGGGCGGCCGCCGCCGGGCAGCGCGGACAGCGTTCCCAGGGTGGCGAGCAGCGCGCAGGCGACACCGAGGGCGACCGTGGTGCGCCGACGGCGATACCACGGGCGAGGCAGTACCTGTTTCCCGTTTGGATTCCGGGCCTGGGCGTCTGCCGTAGGCCAGGGCTCCGTTTCTGTCGGTGTTTCGGCGAGTTCCGCGGTCTCCGAAGGCGTTGTTGTGTCAGGCGTTTCCCGCGCCGCAGTTGTTACTGCCGTTTCCCGCGATTCCGGAGTTACCGGGGTTTCCCGTGTTGTCGGCGTTACCGGTAACACTCCCGTTCCCGGTGTTTCCGACCGCACGTAGACCTCACGTGTTTCCTGGCCTGCATGGCCTGCATGGCCTGCATGGCCTGCATGGCCTGCATGGCCTGCATGGCCTGCATGGCCTGCATGGCCTGCATGGCCTGCATGGCCCTCCGGTGTTCCAGGCGTTTCCCGGGGTTCCGGGGCCTCCGACGTCGTGGTGGTCCGGGCCCGCCGGGCCGCCACCGCTCGCAGCCACCGCCGGTGCAGTTCGAGGCGTTCCTCCGGTGTCGCCCCGCAGAACTCCGCGAGCCGTTCGACCGGGGCGAAATCCTGTGGAACCGCTTCCCCGGCGCAGTACCGGTGCAGCGTCGAGGTGTTCATGCCCAGCCGACGGGCCAGGGAGCCGTAGCTGCGCTCCGTGCGCCCCTTCAGTTCCGTCAGCAGCGCCGCGAACTCCGTCACATCGGCCACACCGTCGTCGGTCGACACCGTTCTCCCTGTGTTCGTCCGGCCCGGCGGTCATCCCAGGCACTCATATACCTGCACGTCAGATGGGCTGGGATGGTTCCACCTCGGCCGATCGGGCGCGGACCGTTGCACCGGACCGCCGGTACCGCCGATGCTCTTGGTGTCGCACCGACCAGGGCCGGACCGACCAACCGGCGTCGTGGTGACGACTCCAGCCATGCACTCACTCACGGGGGACACCCATGTCCAAGCGCACCCGAGCCGGCACGCTCACCGGGCTCACCGCACTCACGGCCGCGGGCCTCGCCCTCGGTACCGTACTCGCCGTACCGGCGGGTGCCGCCACTCCGCGACCGCCCGGTTTCCTCTCGGCCGCCGACCTTCCGCCGCACCCCAGCTCCTCCTGGACGGCCGGCAAGGTCACCGCCGGGGCGTCCCCGGACGTGGAGGTGGACCGTTGCCTCGGCATGGCGCTGGGCGACGGCTGGGACTCCTGGTACCGGGACTTCCGGACCGACCTCGACACGAGCGCCCGCCAGGTGAGCGTCGAGCTCTCGAGCGTCAGCGCGGCGAAGGGCCGGTTCGCACGGGTCAACCAGGACATCAAGTCCTGCCCGGCGTGGATCGAGCAGGCCGACCCGGAGGTCGAGGCCACGCTCAAGGACTACGGGAAGCTCAACGTGGAGGAAGGCGCCCACGTCTACGGCCTGCACACCGAGACCTCCTGGGGCGCGACCGACATCCGCCTCCTCTCGGTCGGCCGGGACGGTACGACGGTGACGGTCGTGGACTGGGGCCAGCTGGGCGACTTCGGCGACGCCCCGGTGAAGGCCTTCAAGAAGACGACCGTCACGGCCGTCAACAAGCTCCACTGACACACGACCACCGAGGAAGAACCGGGGCCGCCGCCCTCCCGCCACGGGGGTCGGGAGGGTCGGTGGCCCCGTACCACCACACAGCCACCAGTCAGGCCGAACAGGCCGCACACACGAGACACACGGGGAACACGCACATGACCAGCGACAACGGTATGACCAGCTACAACGGCACGACCAGCAACGACGGCACGATCGGCAACAACAGCGCGACCGGCAACAGCACCACGACCCGTTTCCGTACCGCCCGCCGCCGTACGGCCGTGGCCGCCGGCCTCGCGCTGGCCCTCGGGCTCGGCGTGACGGCGCAGGCCTCGGCCGGCAGCCCGCGCAGCGTGAGCGGCAAGCCGTCCGACAACATCACGCGCATCGCCGACTTCTACGGCGCCTACATCGACGCGGTGACCGACGAGGGCGGCGACAAGCTCGCGGACGAACTCCGCAAGCACTACCTCACCCCCGCCTTCCAGAAGGAGCTGGCGGCCTGGGAGGACAAGAACCACGCCAACGGCGTCCTCCAGGCGCAGAACGTCCCGCTCGCGTGGAAGGTCACCGACAACGGCACGGCCAACTACACGGAGGCCGTCGTCACGCTCACCTGGGGCAGCGGCACCACGCAGCTCATCGTCGACATGACCCGCGGCACCCACAAGATCTTCCACATCGGCACGAAGGGAGTCGAGGCCGGCTAGGTCAGCACCGTCCCGACGTGAGCGGTATCGGCGTCCGTCCGGGGTGCGGTCGTTCGGTCGTTCGGTGTCCGGTGGCGCCGTCGTCCGGTCGTCCGTCCGGTCGACCGGACGCCGGTACCGCGGCACAGGTCGTGGTGGAGTGCTGGGATACCGGCAGTTCGATCATCGGTCCGTCCCACCCTGTTCCCGGCCGCGACCGTTCGCGCACCGGCGGATTCAGGCCAACCTCACCGGCCGCGCGAGGGCGCGCTCGGCGCGGTGGCGCGGTGCAGGTCGCCGGACGACGCGGTGGGGGCGGTACCTGCTGCCCCACCCCTTCTTCGCATACGGCCAGGTCGGCAGGGGCGGATCGGCAGACGGGCCGATCCCCGGCGGTCGGCGCGCCGCCTGGGCGGGTAGCTTCGGAGGCGGTGGGGACGGCCGGGGCGGCGGCCGTATCGCACCGCGGATACGCCGGCTCACTCCCGCTCGCGAGGGAGGTGACGGCCAGGTGCCGTTGCGCGGGTGCACGCCCCCCGAAGGCATATCGGCGCCGTCGTACGGCAGCCCCTGCGCCCGCGATCCGAGGCCGATCACCGCCTCCGCCCGGCGGCCCGCCTCTTGCGCCAGCGCCTGCCCCGCCAAACGGAACCGGCCCGTCGACCTGGGCTTTCGCCGCCGGGCGCCGGCCGCGGCGGGATCGGGGGCGGCGCGCGCGGCCCTGCCCACCGGCACCGGCTCGTCCGGCTCGGGCCACGCCGACGTCACCAGCGGCACAGGGGCCACGTGCCGCGCGGGACGCACGAACCGTCACAGCGCTCGCTCCGGACGCGCGCGGGAGGGGGGCGCACGCGTCGTGTGCGGCCCGTCCCGGACAGCCCGAACTGTGTTGTCGTACGGTTTCCCCGTTCCCGGCAGGCTCCTGGACGCCCGCCCGAACATGGCCGAACACCCGGGCGTCGATGATTCGACATGACTGGCGCGGTGTCGACCGGGCAAGGATCCCCGTGAACGTGTTCGAGCAGGAGGGGAACCCACATCGACACGCGGGCGGGGGTCATGGAGAGGCAGGCACGGGGAAGCGGTCCGACGGCGATCGCGAGCACCTCGGCGACGAGACAGGCGGGGGAGAGCAGGACCGAGGACGGGGCGGAGCAGGACCGGGCGTCGCAGCTCAGTCGCAGACTCGGACGGGCGGACCTGCGGGCGGTGCCCGAGACGCGCCGGGCGCTGAGGGAACTGCTGCGGGGCTGGGGGAGGCCGGGGCGGTCGGAGACGGCGGAACTGCTCACCAGTGAACTCGTCACCAACGCGCTCGTGCACACCGACGACGACGCGGTTCTGACCGCCACCGTCTCACCGTCCGGCCTGCGGGTGGAGGTGCGGGACTCCGTGGCCCACCGCCCCCGGCCGAGGGTGCCCAGTGCCGACGAGGCCACGCACGGCCGGGGTCTGGTCCTGGTGGAGTCCCTCGCGGACACGTGGGGGGTACGGGCGCAGGGCGGCGGCAAGGTCGTCTGGTTCGAACTGGGCGCCGGAGCCGCGTGAGCGAAGACAGCCGGGCAACCGAACGCCGACCGACGGTTGCCGAGCGGCGGGCAACAGGCAACGGGAAGGGGGCGCGACCTCGGCGGTCGCGCCCCCTTCCCATGACAACTGATGATCCGTCAGCCGAACTGCTGCTCCAGGTCCTTGAGCTTGCGCTCCAGGGAGTCGAGGCGCGGCAGGGCCATGGTGTCGTCCTCCGCGGTGAGGTCGACGGTGAGTGAGGAGTCAGAAGAGTGGCGTACGGGCTGCAGGGAGTGCCGTGAGCGTACGGGCAGCTGCTCCGCCGAGTTCGCTATGGCAGGCTCCGCTGAGACCCGCTCGGCCGTGGCCGGCTCCAGGGCGGCCGGGGCCTCCACCGGACGGCCACCGCCGCCGCCGCGACCGGGGAAGCGGGGGCCGTGGCCCCGGCTGATCGCCTTCAACTGCGCCCGCTCGACGCGGTGCTGCTCGCGGCGGCGCAGCTTCGTCTCTTCCTTGCGGGCCTTGTCCTCACGGACCTCGTCGACGGCCTCGTCCAGGCTGCGCACGTTCTCGAGCAGCATCAGCGACCAGGCCTTGTAGGTCTCGCGGGGAGCACGCGCCCAGCGCACGACGCGGATCTGCGGGAGCGGACGGGGCACGAGACCCTGCTCGCGCAGCGCGGCCCGGCGGGTCTGCTTCAGGGCCCGGTCGAAGAGCACGGCCGCCGAGAGGGACATGCCGGAGAAGAACTGCGGCGCGCCGTCGTGACCGAGGCCCCTGGGCGCGTGCACCCAGTTGAACCAGGCGGCCGCGCCCGCGAACGTCCACACGAGTATCCGGGAGCCGAGTGCGGCATCGCCGTGACTGGCCTCGCGGACCGCGAGCACGGAGCAGAACATGGCCGCGCCGTCGAGGCCGAACGGGACCAGGTACTCCCAGCCGTTGGTCAGACCCAGGTTCTGCTGGCCGAAGCCGACCAGGCCGTGGAAGGAGAGGGCGGCGGCAACGGCCGCGCAGCAGAACAGAAGGACGTAGGAGGCAGTGCCGTATATGGCCTCCTTGCGCCTGCGGCGCTCCTCGGTACGCTCCCACGAATCGTCCGCGCTCGCGTTTGCCCCGGAGGAGCGCTTGCCGCGCGCGAGCACCGCCACCGCCGCCAGCATGCCCAGGAGCAGTACGGCGCCGGGAAGCAGCCAGTTCAGCGATATGTCGGTCAATCTCATCAGGGGTCCCTTGCATTGGGATAGGGCGTAACGCCCGCCATAGTGGCGCAATCCCGCCGTCCCTCAGGGGGTTTCGGGGCAAGAGGCCGCCAAGGAAGTGCAAGGGGATGCCCAGGGCGACGTTCTGCTCGAACTGCCGCTTGAGGGGCGGGAGTTGAGTTCGAATAAGACTACCCGTACGGGTGGTTCCTCGGAAAGTTCCCGGGGGAAGTGAGGAAGTTGTGAATCGCCTGTAACCCTGGGAGGAGTCTCGTCCGGGTGATCTTACGGGACGGCCGGCGGCGCCCGGTCCGCGGGGGCACCTGAGGCTGCCTCAACTGACGGCGACCGCAGTGAGCTTGGTGACGCGGTCCGCGTCGCAGGTGCGCGGGCAGGTGGCGCAGGTGTCCTCGGGGCGCAGTGTGTAGAACATGCAGCAGCTCACCCGGTCCCGGGTGGGCAGCGTCTCGCCGTCCGGTCCGGTCAGCTCGCGGAAGGATGCCGCGCCGACGTAGGGCCGGGTGGCGCCCGGCAGGAGCAGCTCCAGTTCCCGTCGCGCCCGGTCCTTCTCGCCCTCGCCGAGCAGCTCGGCGACGTACCAGAGGCTCTCGACGATCTCGTCGGTCACCATGCCCCACAGGGCCCGGCCGCGGCGTCGCGCGGGCGGGCCGAACCCGGCCAGCACCGGCTCGTGGTGCTCGGCTATCGCGGCCCGCACCTCCGCCCGCAGCGCCTCCTCGTCCGGCACCACCCGGGCGCCGGGCAGCAGCGCCGCCGGGTCGCCCGGCAGGCAGGCGAAGGAGGTGGGCGGCCGGACGGCCATCCGCATGCCGTCGCCGGTGCGGTCGTACCAGACGTGCGTCACGGGGAGGCGGGGCACCCGGCGGTGCAGGAACCAGGGGAGCGTGATCAGCAGACAGGCGGGCCAGGAGTAGCGGTGCAGCCCGAAGCTCGCCACGACGTCCGGACGGGCGGACTGTCCGTAGTCGCGGACGACCTGGGCGTCGTCCCAGGCGAGAAAGGCATCCAGTGCCGCTCCGCCCTCCGCGAGGTCGGCCGCCGCGACCCAGCCGCCGCCTTGTGGAAACGGTTCCCGGTGTTCCAGCTCCGTGACGGTCAGGCCGGGGAAGACCTCCGCGAGGCGGGTGTAGGCCTCCGCTGTGGCCGACGGGGCTGTGGGCATGCCGGGACCGCCGTTTCGAGAGGAATTAAAGGTAAGCCTTACCTTACTCAGTATCGTCGGGATTTGAACTGACGGCCAGTACGCCTAAGGTGCTTGACGGACGAGTAACAACCCGCCGTAATGACCCCAAGTACCGACAAGGCCGGAGGAGGCCCCGTGGAGCAGGGCGCGCAGGGCTCCACCGGTACCGGAACCCCGGCCGTGCCGGGCGCCGAGGGCCGCGCCCGGGTGCCGGCGCAGTCACGGGGGTCCGCCGGGTACGGCGAGGACGCGGACCTGGAGAGATGCGGACCGGCGGGCGCCGCGCGCGGTGAGCACACGCACAGCGAGACCCCTGTCCCGCGCCCCCGGCCGGTGGTGCAGCGTGCCTCGGTGCGCGGCCAGATCCTCGACGCCCTGCGCACCGCGCTCGTGGCCGGGGAACTGCTGCCGGGCGAGGTGTACTCGGCGCCGGTCCTCGGTGATCGCTTCGGGGTCTCCGCGACGCCGGTCCGCGAGGCGATGCAGCAGCTCGCGCTGGAGGGCGCCGTCGAGGTCGTCCCCAACCGGGGCTTCCGGGTGATCGTGCGGGGCAAGCGCGAGCTGGCCGAACTGGCCGAGGTGCGCGCGCTGATCGAGGTTCCCGTGATGCTGCGGCTCGCCCGTACAGTGCCCGCCGAGCGCTGGGCGGAGTTGCGGCCGGCCGGCGAGGCGAGCGTGCGCGCGGCGGCCTCCGGCTGCCCGGCCACGTACGCGGAGGCCGACCGGGTCTTCCACCGGGCGGTGCTCGCCCTGTCCGGCAACGAGCAACTGGTCGGCGTCGCCGAGGATCTGCACCGGCGCTCGCAGTGGCCGCTGGCCGGCGGTTCGGTGCGGCGCGGGCGAGCGGATCTGATGGCCGACGCGGCGGAACACATGGCCCTGCTGGAAGCGCTGACGGCCGGCGAGCCGGACCTGGCGCAGGCGCTGGTGCGCGGGCACTTCACCGGCACACGCGGCTGAACCGACCGCCGCCGGGCAGCCACGACCCTGCCGCCCGCCGTGCCCGAACAGTCCCGAGACGACCAACCTGCCCGCATGCCGCCTCGCGCCGCACGTATGCCGCGCAACACGTATGCCGTCCCGCGCCGCATGCCGCCGCGCGCCGCCCCGCACGCATGCCGCCCGCACGCAGGCCGACCCGCACGCGCGCCGCCCCGCCCGCGCGGTTGCCGGCTCGCAGTGCTCGCAAGGCCTCGCCGGCCAGCTGCGCAGAGGCCTCGTCGTCTCGGGCCTTTGAAGGGGCCTGGTCTGCTCGGGCCGCGAGAGGTCATGTCGCCTCGGGTTGTGCGAGGGTCACGTCACCTCGCGCCGCGAGAGGTCATGTCGCCGCGGGCCGTGTGAGGGTCATGTCGCCTCGGGCCGTGAGGGTCACGTCGCGGCGGGCCGCGAGAGGTCACGTCGCCTCGGACCATGCGAGGGCCCCGCCACTCGAGCCGTGAAGAGGTCTTGTCGCTCTGGGGCGTGAAGAGGCCTCGCCCGTTCGAGCCGTGCGGGGGTCGCCCTCCTCTTGAGCCGTGAAGAGGCCTCGCCTGCTCGGCGCCTGTGAGCGTCACGCCCCCACAGGCCGTGAAGAGGCCTCGCCCGCTCAAGCCGTCAAGAGGCCCAGTCCCCTTGGGACTTGAGCGCGCTGCCTCCCTCACCCGCCCCTGGGGCGGCTCGGGCAAGGACGACGCCTCCGACACCGGCGGCCCGCTGGTCGTCGCCGTGAGCCCGACGCCGCACCGGCGCCTCGTCCTCAGACTCCGGACGGGCTGGGTGTCGGCGGTGGGGCCAACTGCCGTGCCAGCCAGGTCGGTACGCCGCCCAGGAGCCGGAAGAGCCGTCGCGCCTCCTCCCGCAGTCGCGAGGCCTCCGGGTCGACCTCCGCGTCCGCCAGTGAGGCGAGTGCCGGGGCGGTGCCCACCAGGTAGCCCAACTCCTCCCGGATGCGCAGGGATTCGGCGAATCCGTGCCGCGCCTCCGCCACCTCGCCGTCGCGCAGGGCGAGTCCGGCGAGGTGGCGCCAGGTGAAGGACAGCAGCAGCAGGTCGGAGTGGGCCGCGGCGGCCGTGTGGGCGCGCCGGTACGCGGCCCTCGCGGCCTGCGGGGAACGCGAGATGTTCTCGGCGAGCAGACCCCGGCGGAAGTCCAGCAGTGCCCGTCCCGGCGCGTCCGGCGGGATCAGCGCCGCCGCCCGGCCGAGCGCGGCCCGCGCCTCGTCCACCCGGTCGCGCACGCCGTGCAGCGTGGCCGCATAGGCAAGCTGCCCTCGTTCACAAGCGGCAGCGCCGCGCTCCTCGTCGTCGTGGGCCAGCGCCTCCGCGGTGCGCAGCGCGTCCTCGGCGTCCTGCCAGCCCTGCTCGGTGTACAGACACCGTTCCACGAGCAGCGCGGCCCGCTGGACCGAGCCCGCCGCGCTGTCGGGCGGGAGCAGAGCCGCCGCGTCGGCCCAGCAGGCGCGTGAGCGCAACCGCCATACCGCGGTCTGGAGGGGATCGTCACCTGAGGTCGTTCCGGTACCAGACATGGCGGTGTACGCCACGTTGCCCTCCCCGAGCGCGCCGTCGAGCTTTGAGTGGTGGCCGCATCTCAGCACGAATCGCGGGACCGGGCCAAGGGGGCGGGTGAAGGATTTCACAAAGTCGTGGGACTCCGCGCCCCAAAGGCTTCGACAGGTCGTGACCCAGGGGTGGTGACCGGTGTCGCTTCGGTATCAGCTCATCCGCAGCGCAAGGAAGAAATCCAGCTTGTCCTCCAGCCGTGAGAGGTCACGGCTCGTCAACTGCTCGATCCGTCCGACCCGGTAGCGCAGCGTGTTGACGTGCAGGTGGAGACGGGACGCGCACCGGGTCCACGATCCGTCGCAGTCCAGGAACGCCTCCAGGGTCGGGATCAGCTCCGCGCGGTGCCGTTGGTCGTAGTCGCGCAGCGGGTCCAGGAGACGGGCGGTAAACGCTTTCCGCACATCGTCCGGGACGAACGGGAGCAGCAGCACGTGCGAGGCCAGTTCCTGGTGGCCCGCGGCGCAGACCCGGCCGGGGCGGGCGGCGGCCACCCGCCGGGCGTGCCGTGCCTCCTCCAGGGCCCCGCGCAGCCCCTCCGCCGAGTGCACGGCCGCGCTGACGCCCAGCGTGAGCCGCCCGTCGCCGTCGAGGCCGGACGACAGCGGCTCCCGAACGGTCGCCAGCAGCGCGTCGGCGAGGAGGCCGGTCTCGGAGCCGTCGTGCTCACTCGACACCGCCAGCAGCGGGACCAGGGCGATGGCCTCGTCGCCGGTGTGGGCCACGGCGATACGGTCGGAGGGCTCGGGTCCGGTGGCGAGCGGGTCGACCAGGATCTCCTCCAGGAGCGACTGGGCGACGGGGCCGGCCGCCGGCCCGCCGTCGTCCCACTCGACACGGGCGACGACCACCTGCCAGTGCGGGGCGGCCCCCAGCCCCGGCAGCAGCACCGGCGCGGCCACCCGCAGGCGGGCCGCGATCTCCGCCGGGGCGGCGCCCGTCTGGACCAGCTCCAGCACCTCCTGTGCGAGCCGCCTGCGCACCGTGCGCGCGGCGTCCCGGCGCTCCCGCTCGACGGCGATCAGCTGGGTGACGCCCTGGAGCAGGTCGAGGCGCTCGTCCGCCCAGTCCCCGGCGTCCGCCTCGACGGCCAGCAGCCAGTCCGACAGGACGCTCTCGCGCACGTCGGGCGACGCCGGGGCGGCCGGCGCGGTCCGTGCGGCCTGCGGGGCGCGGCCGCCGCCGATCGGGAACAGCGAGTAGGTCGTCTGGCCCATGATCACCCGGTGCGGCCCGCGCCGCCCGGTGCGGACGGCCGCCAGGTGCTCCGCCGCCAGCTTCGCGCACGCGTCCGGCGGCAGGCCCGGGCCCGCCACCTTGGGGCCGGCGATGAGCCGTCCGGTGGGGGACAGGACCCAGGCCCGCAGGTCCAGGTCGGAGCCGAGCAGGTCCAGGACCACGTCCGGGCCGCCGCCCGCCGGGCCCGAGGTCATCATCCGGCGGTGCCGGTCCACGACGGCCGCGAGGTCCCCGGCGCGCTCGCCGGACACCTGCCGTACGACGTGCTCGGTGATCGTCGCGAAGGCCACCGACTCGTGCACCGCGAACAGCGGGAGACGGTGCCGGGCGCAGGCCACGGCCAGGTCCTCCGGAACGGCACCCAGCTCCGCCTCGCCCGCCGCGAGCGCGGCCACCCCGGCCTGCACCAGGATCCGCACGAACGGCTCGGAGTCCGCCGCGTCCCGGCGCCACGCCAGGCCCGTCAGCACCAGCTCACCCCCGGAGAGGTAGCGGCTGGGGTCGCGCAGATCGGTGGTCATGACACCCCGTACCGTGCGGTCCAGCTCGTCCTCGCCGCCGAGGAGCCTGAGGCCCAGCGCATCGGTGTCCAGCAGTGCGCGCAGCCGCATCTCGTCGCCGCCGTTCTTTGTCTCGAAAACTACGATGAATCCTGAAGGACGTGGTGGAGAGGGCCCGCCGTCGGCCCCGCCCCGGGGAGCCCGGCCCGTGCGGCGGACAGTCACGAACCGCATTCTTCGGTGGCCAGGTCGTTTCCTACGTTTCCACAGGAGAACGAGGAGGTTACTGAAGACCTCCGTTCATACGAATCTACAAGATGCCTGGGCCGACCAGCCAACTCCTTCATGGTTTCCGTGACTGACCCGGTCGGAGCAAGGCGCTGTGTACTGGCCTCACTCCGCGTGAACACCACAGATACGAGCCGGGCCCGCCGCACCCGATTCTGGCTCGATACGACTCACGAGACTCAAGAGACGAAGAAGAGAGCCGGTCATGGACTTCCTTCGCCCCGCCAGCTGGGAGGACGCGCTCGCCGCCAAGGCCGAGCACCCCACCGCTGTGCCGATTGCGGGTGGCACCGACGTGATGGTCGAGATCAACTTCGACCACCGGAGGCCCGAGTACCTGCTCGACCTCAACCGCGTGGGGGACCTCTACGAATGGGAGGTCGGCGAGGAGAGCGTGCGGCTCGGCGCCTCCGTCCCCTACACCCGGATCATGGAGAACCTGCGCGCGGAACTGCCGGGCCTCGCCCTCGCCTCGCACACCGTGGCCTCCCCGCAGATCCGCAACCGCGGCGGCGTCGGCGGCAACCTCGGCACCGCCTCCCCGGCCGGTGACGCCCACCCCGCCCTGCTGGCGGCCGGCGCCGAGGTCGAGGCGGAGTCCGTGCGCGGTACCCGCCGGATCCCGATCGACGCCTTCTACACCGGCGTGAAGCGCAACGCGCTCGCCCCCGACGAGCTGATCCGCGCCGTCCACATCAAGAAGGCCGACGGCCCGCAGCAGTACTCCAAGGTGGGCACCCGCAACGCCATGGTCATCGCTGTCTGCGCGTTCGGTCTCGCGCTGCACCCGCAGTCCCGGACCGTCCGTACCGGCATCGGTTCGGCCGCGCCCACCCCCGTCCGGGCGAAGACCGCGGAGGACTTCCTCAACGCGGCACTCGAAGAAGGCGGTTTCTGGGACAACGGAAAGATCATCGCCCCGTCGGTCGCCAAGCAGTTCGCGGACCTGTGCGCCGCCGCCTGCAACCCCATCGACGACGTCCGGGGGACGGCGAGTTACCGACGGCACGCGGTGGGCGTCATGGCCCGCCGCACGCTGACCTGGACGTGGGAGTCGTACCGCGGCCCCCGCCGCACCGCAAAGGGAGCCGCGTGATGCGCGTCAACTTCACTGTCAACGGACGTCCGCAGGAAGCCGACGACGTGTGGGAGGGCGAGAGCCTGCTCTACGTGCTGCGTGAGCGGCTCGGGCTGCCGGGTTCGAAGAACGCCTGCGAACAGGGCGAGTGCGGCTCGTGCACGGTACGGCTGGACGGCGTCCCGGTCTGTTCCTGCCTGGTCGCCGCCGGGCAGGCCGAGGGCCGCGACATCGTGACCGTCGAGGGCCTCGCGGACTACGCCAAGCAGCGTGCCGAGCACGGCGGTTGTGGAACCGGTTCCTGCGGCACGTCGGGCGCGGCGGGCACGGCGGGAACACCGGGCGCGGCGGGCGCCTCCCCCTCCCTCGACGGGGCCGACGGCCGGCCCGCCCAGGGCGCCGACTCCCACACCGGTGAGGGAACCGAACTCGCCCCCATTCAGCAGGCGTTCATCGACGCCGGCGCCGTCCAGTGCGGTTTCTGCACTCCGGGGCTGCTGGTCGCCGCCGACGAGATGCTGGAACGCAACCCGAACCCGAGCGACGCGGACATCCGCGAGGCGCTCTCCGGCAACCTCTGCCGGTGCACCGGGTACGAGAAGATCATGGACGCGGTCCGCCTGGCGGCCGCCCGTCAGGGAGAGGCGGTCTGACGATGTCTTCCCCCACCTTCAGCTCCGCTCGAGCGGGCGGTGCCCCCATCGGCGCTCCCCTCGGCACTCCCACCAAGGTCACCCAGGCCTCCCGGACCAAGGGCGGCATCGGCGAGTCCACGCTCCGCCCCGACGGCACCCTCAAGGTCACCGGCGAGTTCGCGTACTCGTCCGACCTGTGGCACGAGGACATGCTCTGGGGCCAGATCCTGCGCTCCACCGTCGCCCACGCCGAGATCGTCTCCATCGACACGTCCGAGGCCATCGCCCTGCCCGGTGTCTATGCCGTGATGACGTACGACGACCTGCCGACGGACGTGAAGAACTACGGCCTGGAGATCCAGGACACCCCGGTCCTGGCCCACGGCAAGGTCCGCCACCACGGCGAGCCGGTCGCGATCGTCGCCGCGGACCACCCCGAGACCGCCCGCCGCGCCGCCGCGAAGATCAAGGTCGAGTACCGCGAACTGCCCGTCGTCACCGACGAGGCGTCCGCGACCGCGCCGGACGCCGTCCTGATCCACGAGGGCCGCGACGACCACCACATCGGTCACGTCTCGCACCCGAACATCGTCCACCGCCAGCCGATCATCCGGGGCGACGCCGCCGCGGCCGCCGCGCGCGCCGATGTCGTCGTCAGGGGCGAGTACACCTTCGGCATGCAGGACCAGGCCTTCCTCGGCCCCGAGTCCGGCCTCGCGGTGCCCGAGGAGGACGGTGGGGTCCACCTCTACATCGCCACCCAGTGGCTGCACTCCGACCTGCGCCAGATCGCGCCCGTCCTCGGCCTGCCCGAGAGCAAGGTGCGGATGACCCTGGCCGGCGTCGGCGGCGCGTTCGGCGGCCGCGAGGACCTGTCGATGCAGATCCACGCCTGTCTGCTGGCCCTGCGCACCGGAAAACCCGTCAAAATCGTTTACAACCGTTTCGAGTCCTTCTTCGGCCACGTCCACCGCCACCCGGCGAAGCTCTCCTACGAGCACGGCGCGACCCGCGACGGCAAGCTCACCCACGTCAAGTGCCGGATCGTCCTCGACGGCGGCGCGTACGCCTCGGCCAGCCCGGCCGTCGTCGGAAACGCCTCCTCGCTCGGTGTCGGTCCGTATGCCGTCGACGACGTCGAGATCGAGGCCATCGCCCTCTACACCAACAACCCGCCCTGCGGCGCGATGCGCGGCTTCGGCGCGGTGCAGGCGTGCTTCGCCTACGAGGCGCAGATGGACAAGGTCGCGGCCGAACTCGGCATGGATCCGGTGGAGTTCCGCCGGCTCAACGCGATGGAGCAGGGAACCCTCCTGCCGACCGGGCAGCCCGTCGACTCCCCGGCGCCGGTCGCCGAGATCCTGCGCCGGGTCAAGGCGATGCCGCTGCCCCCGGAGCGCCAGTGGGAGAGCAGCGAGGGCGCGGACGTGCGGGCGCTGCCCGGCGGCCTGTCCAACACCACGCACGGCGAGGGCGTCGTACGCGGAATCGGTTACGCGGTCGGCATCAAGAACGTCGGTTTCTCCGAGGGTTTCGACGACTACTCGACCGCCAAAGTCCGCATGGAGGTCATCGCCGGCGAACCCGTCGCGACCGTCCACACGGCCATGGCGGAGGTCGGCCAGGGCGGGGTCACCGTCCACGCGCAGATCGCCCGCACCGAGCTGGGTGTCTCACAGGTGACCATCCAGCCGGCGGACACGCAGGTGGGCAGCGCCGGCTCTACCTCGGCCTCCCGGCAGACGTACGTCACCGGCGGCGCCGTCAAGAACTCCTGCGAACTCGTCCGGGAGAAGGTCCTGGAGATCGGCCGTCGCAGGTTCGGCTCCTACCACCCCGCCTGGGCCACCGCCGAACTGCTCCTGGAGGGCGGCAAGGTCGTCACCGACGGCGGGGAGGTCCTCGCCGACCTGGTCGACGTGCTCGAGGGCGAGAGCGTCGAGGTCGAGGCGGAGTGGCGGCACCGCCCCACCGAGCCGTTCGACCTGCGCACCGGGCAGGGCAACGGACACGTCCAGTACTCCTTCGCCGCGCACCGTGCCGTCGTCGAGGTCGACACCGAGCTCGGCCTGGTGAAGGTCATCGAGCTGGCCTGCGTCCAGGACGTCGGCAAGGCGCTCAACCCGCTGTCCGTGATCGGTCAGATCCAGGGCGGCACGACCCAGGGTCTGGGCGTCGCCGTGATGGAGGAGATCATCGTCGACCCCAAGACGGCGAAGGTCAGGAACCCGTCGTTCACGGACTATCTGATCCCCACGATTCTCGACACACCGACCATCCCGGTCGACGTGCTCGAACTCGCCGACGACCACGCCCCCTACGGGCTCCGTGGCGTCGGCGAGGCACCCACCCTGTCGTCCACCCCGGCGGTCCTCGCGGCCATCCGGAACGCGACCGGGCTGGAGCTCAACCGCACGCCGGTACGTCCGGAGCACCTCACCGGAACGTGACCCCACGGGGTCTGAGCAGGTGTCGTCCGGGGGTGCCGCACCCCCGGACCACCCTCCCCTTGTTCGTCTCGGGCCGTCCCCCGGGTCGTCCATTCCCAAATCCCGCGACCAGCCGAAGGCACCACGCGGGTGTCCCTTTGAACCTTGGGAGATGGCCCATGACCCAGCAGTCACTGGAGCCGAGGACCACAGCCGAAGACGCGGGCGAAGGCACCCGCGTCCCGGCCGGACGGTCCTGGCTCGATCGGTACTTCCACATATCCAGGCGGGGATCCACGGTCGCCCGCGAAGTGCGCGGCGGCGTCACCACCTTCATGGCGATGGCGTACATCCTGCTGCTCAACCCTCTGATCCTGTCCGGCAAGGACGCGGCCGGGGACACCCTCGGTCAGCAGGCGCTGATCACCGCAACCGCTTTCGCAGCGGCGTTCACCACGCTGCTGATGGGCTTCTTCGGCAAGGTGCCGCTGGCGCTCGCCGCCGGGCTCTCGGTCTCGGGCGTCCTGTCCTCCCAGGTCGCCCCGGAGATGACCTGGCCGCAGGCGATGGGCATGTGCGTGCTGTACGGCGTCGTCATCATGCTGCTGGTCGTCACCGGCCTGCGCGAGATGATCATGAACGCGATCCCGCTCGCGCTCAAGCACGGCATCACCATGGGGATCGGCCTGTTCATCGCGCTCATCGGTTTCTACAAGTCCGGCTTCGTGCACCAGGGCGAGGCGACCCCGCTCGCCCTCGGCCCGGCGGGCGAACTCGTGGGCTGGCCCGTCCTGTTGTTCGCCGGCACGCTGCTGCTGATCTTCATGCTCCAGGCCCGTAACATCCCCGGCGCCATCCTCATCGGCATCGTCGTCGGCACGGCCGTCGCCGCGGTCCTCAACGCCACCGGGGTCGTCGACCCGAAGCAGTGGGCGGCCGGCGCTCCCGAACTGCACGGCAGCGCGGTCTCGATGCCCGACTTCTCGCTCTTCGGGGACGTGGAGTTCGGCGGCTGGGGCGAGGTCGGCGCGATGACCGTCGGCATGATCGTCTTCACGCTCGTCCTCGCCGGCTTCTTCGACGCGATGGCCACCATCATCGGCGTCGGCACCGAGGCCGGGCTCGCCGACGACAAGGGCCGGATGCCGGGCCTGTCCAAGGCGCTGTTCATCGACGGCGCCGGCGGAGCGATCGGCGGGGTGGCCGGCGGATCCGGTCAGACCGTGTTCATCGAGTCGGCGACCGGCGTGGGCGAGGGAGCCCGTACGGGTCTCGCCTCGGTCGTCACCGGCGCCTTCTTCGCGGCCTGTCTGTTCTTCACCCCGCTCACCGCGATCGTCCCGCAGGAGGTCGCCTCCGCCGCCCTGGTCGTCATCGGCGCGATGATGCTGATGAACGCCCGCCACGTCGACTGGGCCGACCGGGCCACCGCGATCCCGGTGTTCCTGACCGTCGTCCTGATGCCGTTCACGTACACCATCACCACCGGCGTCGCCGCGGGCGTCATCTCCTACGCCGCCATCAAGGCCGCGCAGGGCAGGGCGCGGGAGATCGGCGCCTTCATGTGGGTCCTGACGGCGATCTTCCTCGTCTACTTCGCCCTCAACCCGATCGAGAGCTGGCTGGGCGTGCACTAGCACCCCGGTCCGAGGGCACCCGTCCTCGCACCACCGCACTTCGCACGACCGCACTTCGCACCACCGCCCTGCACGCAACCGCAGTCAAGGAGACCGAGAGATGCTGGACATCGCCGAGGAGCTGAACCGGTGGGTCGAGCAGGGCCGTGACTTCGCCGTGGCCACCGTGGTGGCCGTCGGCGGCAGCGCGCCCCGCCGGCCGGGTGCCGCCCTGGCGGTGGACGCCGACGGCACGGCGATCGGCTCGGTCTCCGGTGGCTGCGTGGAGGGCGCGGTGTACGAGCTGTGCCGGCAGGCGCTGGAGGACGGGGAGTCCGTCCTCGAACGCTTCGGATACAGCGACGACGACGCCTTCGCCGTGGGACTGACCTGCGGCGGGGTCATCGACATCCTCGTCACCCCGGTGCGGGTCGGCGACCGGGTCCGTCCGGTGATCGCGGCCGGCTTGGCGGCCGCCGCCTCCGGCGGGGCCACGGCGCTGGCGCGGATCGTGAGGGGCCCGGCCGAACTTGTCGGCCGGGCCCTGGTGGTCCGGGGCCGGGAGAGCGACGAAAACGGTTCCCGTGCGAGCGCCAGCGCGTCGCACGACAGCGGTTTCCGGGGCAGTGCCGCTCACGACAGCGGTTTTCCCGGCGGCGGCTCTTACGACAGCGGTTTCCGGGGCGGTGCGGCTTACGACAGCGGTTTCCGCGGAGACGGCTCTTACGACAGCGGTTTCCGGCGCAGCGCCGCTTACGACAGCGGTTTCCACGAAGGTGGCTTCGGTGCCCACCCCGAGCTGGACCGTACGGTCGCGGGCGAGGCCGGCGCCTTCCTCGACGCCGGTCGCACCGGCACCCTGGAGATCGGCGAGCAGGGCTCCCGCTGCGGGGCGCCGCTCACGGTCCTGGTCGAGTCGTCGGTCCCGCCGCCCCGGATGATCGTGTTCGGCGCCATCGACTTCGCGTCGGCGCTGGTGCGGGTCGGCAAGTTCCTGAACTACCGCGTGACGGTGTGCGACGCGCGTCCCGTCTTCGCGACCGAGGCCCGTTTCCCGGAGGCCGACGAGATCGTCGTCGAGTGGCCGCACCGCTACCTGGAGCGCACGGAGGTGGACGCGCGGACCGTGCTGTGCGTGCTCACCCACGACGCCAAGTTCGACGTCCCCCTGCTCAGGCTGGCGTTGCGGCTCCCGGTCGCCTACGTCGGCGCGATGGGCTCCCGCCGCACCCATCTCGACCGCAACGCCCGGTTGCGGGAAGTAGGCGTGACCGAGCTGGAGTTGGCCCGTCTACGGTCCCCGATCGGCCTCGACCTGGGTGCCCGTACGCCCGAGGAGACGGCGCTGTCGATCGCCGCCGAGATCGTGGCCGACCGGCGCGGCGGCAGCGGGGTCCCACTCACCGGCGCGCACACGCCCATCCATCACGACGCGCGTTCGGTGCCGACGGGCCGGATCGGCTCGGTGGCCTGAGCCGCCGCGCCACGCACGGGTGGCTGGTCCGGCCAGGTGAACGCGTAGCGCGGGTCGCCGCCCCGGCTCAGCCGGACGTGGCGCAGCAGTTCGCGCGCGATGCCCGCGTTGCCCATCGCCCAGCCGGTCTGCGGTTCGAGGCGGTCCGGGGTGGGCCGGTGCGCGAGGTTGGACCAGCGCGCGCCGTCCGCGTCCCGGGTCGCGCGGAAGACGAGGTCCGCCACGAGAGTCCGGGCGAAGCCGGGGGAGTCGCCCTGCTCGGCGATCCGGTCCGAGGCCAGCGCCAGCACCCCCGCCGTCCCGCAGCAGCGGCCGTTGTTGTCCCAGAACCCGGGCCGCAGCCGGCGCGGCAGTCCCGACCGGGTCACGGTGTGCCAGCACCGGTCGGCGAGTTCTGCCCACGCGGGCTCACCGAGCACGTCCCGCAGCAGCCGGAAGACCTGGGCGTCGCCGGCCGGTCCGTGACACCAGCCGTAGCTGTACCGCTCCACCACGTCGGGCCGGTGGTGCGGGTCGGAGTGCGGCACGAGGAAACCGTCCGGCCCGTCCTCGTCCCGGGCGACGACGTCCGCGACGCCGGCCCGCCCGAGCTCCACCAGGTCCGTACGTCCGGTGGCGGTTCCGACGGCGGCCAGGGCGTACGCGATCCCGAGCGTGCCGTGCGAGACATGGTGCAGCCGTGCCGCCGCGCCGAGCTTGAACTCCCAGGTGACGCCACCCCCTCCGGTGGGCTCGGCGGTGTCCAGGTACGGCTCCAGCGCCCGTACGGCGAGGTCGGCGTCGCCGGCCGCCAGTGCGCCGAGACCGATGCCCGCGTTGCCGCCCATCAGCTCGAACAGCACGCCCCAGCGCACTCCGTCGAAGTGCGACCGCACCCGTTCCAGGGCCCGGTCGGCGGCGGCGCTGGCGGTGTCGTCGCCGAGTTCGCGGTGGACGGTCCGCAGCGCGAGGGCGATGCCGGTCAGCCCGAAGTACAGGGAGTGGTCCGGGTGGTCGTCGACGGCGTCGGCGAGGCTGCGGGCGGCGCGCAGGGCGGTGTCGGCGTAGGAGTCGTCGCCGAAGTGCCGCCAGGCCTCCAGGAGTACGGGTACGACCCCGGCCGTGCCGTGGTAGAGCTGCGGATCGATCGTGTCGTCCGAGGGCCTGACCGGCCAGCCGAGCCCCCCGCCCGCGGTGTCACGGGCGGTGCCCCGCAGCCAGCGCAGGGCGTCCACCGCGAGTTCCTCGACATCGTCGGCTGCCGTCATGACCTCAGCCTGGCACGGATGCCGTGGCCCTCGCACGGTCATCGGCCGCGGAGCAGCCGGTTGACCGCGCGCCCGAACACCGAGCGGGCCGTGGTCCGCAGGAGGGGGTCGAAGAGGGACGGTAGAAAGCGCACGCGCAACTCCTCCCGCCAGAGCACCCGGGCCCGCCCGCCGGGGCCCGGCCGTACCTCGATCTCGGCCCAGCCCAGAACGACCCGGCCGCGTTTCTCCAGCCGGCACCGGCCCGGCTCGTCGTCGGACGGCGGCTGCCACACGGTCACCTCCATCCGGTCGGCGAAGGCGAGCGGGCCGAGACCCGAACGCGCCACGAAGACCGTGCCCTCACGGGTCGGCGCGGGGGTGAGCACGGCGACGTGGGTCAGCGGCACCACGTCGCCGTGCCGGGACCACTCCGTCAGGCGACGCCAGGCGTCGTCCGGGGAAAGCGGCACCGTGCGTTCGAGCTGGAAGAAGACCACGCGTTGATCGTAGGGAGTCGGAGCCGTCGGACGGAGGATTACCCTCCGGCTCACAGGTTCGGACTCACCTTCGCGGTGTGGTGGCCGGGTCAGCGGTAGACGCGCCCGGGCACCGCCGTCCCCGGCGCCAGCAGTTGGGGAACCGTCACGAAAACGTATCCGCGCTCTTTCAGCGCGTCGATGATCCCCGGTACGGCCGGCACGGTCCCGTCGTAGATGTCGTGCAGCAGGATGATGCCGTCCCGGTCCGCCTGGGCGAGCACCCGGCGTTGGATCAGTGCGGAGTCGGTCGTGGTGTAGTCCTTGGCGGTCACCGTCCACAGCACCTCGGCGAGGTCCAGTTCGCGGCAGATCTCGTGCACGGTCTCGTCGGTGCGGCCCTGCGGCGGGCGCATCAGGGTGGGGCGCCGGCCGGTGAGGCGCTCTATCTCGTCGTTGGGGCGCTGGAGTTCCTCGCGTATCTCCTCCGGGGTGATCCGCGTGAGGATCTTGTGGTCCCAGGTGTGGCTGGCCACCTCGTGTCCCTCGGCGGCCATGCGGGTGACGAGCTCGGGGTACTTCTCGATGTGCCGCCCGCCCAGCAGGAAGAAGGTCGCCGGGACCTGTCTCTCCTTCAGGATGTCGAGCAGCCGGGCCGAGTTCTCGCTCGGGCCGGCGTCGAAGGTGAGGGCGATGCACTTCGCCTCACGGCAGTCGACGGTGCCGAAGCGGGCGGCCTGGGTGGTGGCCGCGGGGCGGGCGCGGGCGGCGCTCGGGTGCGTGATGTCGGCGCCGCCGCAGCCGGTCAGCGTGACCGCCAGGCAGCCGGCCGCCGCCGAGATGGCGACGGCCCGCAACCTGGCCCCCGTTTTCTTCATCTTCCTGGTCAGAGAAGGCATGTCGAGACTATACATAGAGCGTATACACGCTATGTATAGTCCCGGTCGTCATGCGCTCGTCCCGCGCTCCTCAGGCCGGGCAGGGCCTCATTGGGCGTAGAAGGTCGCGTCTCCCTTGTCCGTGGCCGTGCTCGGTGTCTGCACGTACAGCACGTAGTTGTAGTGACGGACATAGCGTCCGGCGTAGTTGTACGACTCGTACGAGACCCCTGCGGAGTCGGCGAGACCGGCCCGCCGGTAGAAGCTCGCGTCGGACGCGAACGCCGAGGTGCCGTCGCTCTTCTCCAGCCACACCTCGAAGTTCTTGTGCCGCAGGTAGTAGCCCGGGAAGTTGGCCGACTCCAGGAAGACCGTGCCGGTGCCCGCGAGACCGGTGACCACCCGGAACTGCGAGTCTGCGAGCGGGCTGACCCCGGCCTCGATGCGGGCGCGGTACTCCCAGTGCCGGATGAACCGGTCCGCGTAGTTGTACGAGGAGAAACGCTGCGGGGTGACGCCGTCGGCCACCGGGATGCCGAAGTCCGGGGTGCCGTCCGCCTTCCAGTACACCTTCTGCACGCGGGTACGGCGGTTGGGGTCGTTCAGCGGGTCACCGGTGATGTCCTTGTAGCTGCGGTCGTGGTAGACGAGGATGTCGGACCTGCCGTCCTCGGAGACCGTGAACGAGTTGTGGCCCGGACCGTACTGCGAGGTCGAGGCGTTCGAGGTGAAGACGGGCTGCGTCCCCTTGGTCCAGGACGCCGGGTCGGTCAGGTCGGCCGTCGCGGAGGCGGTCAGCATGCCCAGGCAGTAGTTGGCGTCGGTCGCGCTCGCCGAGTAGGTCATGAAGACCTTGCCGCCGTGCTGGATCAGCGCGGGACCCTCGTTGACCTTGTAGCCGACCGTCTCCCAGGAGAGCGTGGGCTGCGAGATCTCCGCCGGAGTCCCCGAGATCGTCCAGGGGTTGGTCATCTTCGCGATGAACAGACTGGTGTTGTTGTCCTCGGACGGGTTGCGCTGCGCCCAGGCGAGATAGCGGACGCCGTTCACCACGAACGTGGTGGAGTCCAGCGAGAAGCTCTCCCACGTGGTCTTGATCTGGCCCTTCTCGGCCCAGGTCGCGGTGAGCGGGTTGGCACCGGTGCCTTCGAGGACGTACATCCGGATCGCCCAGATGTCGGTGGTGGACCCGGCCGCGAAGTACACGTACCACTTGCCGTCGATGAAGTGGATCTCCGGCGCCCAGATGTGGGCGCCCATGACCCCGCTGCTGTGCTTGGTCCAGATGGTGACCTCCTGGGCCGTCGACAGGCCCTGGATGGTCGTCGCCCGGCGCAGCACGATGCGGTCGTACGCGGGCACCGTGGCGGTGAAGTAGTAGTAGCCGTCGGTGTGCTTGAAGATGTGCGGATCGGCGCGCTGCTCCGCGATCGGGTTGGTGTACGTCACCGCGGGGGAGTCGGGCACGGCGGCCTGGGCGGGGGCGCCCACACCGGCGAGGACGGCCGCGAGGGCGACGAGGCCGGCCAGGATCAGCCGAACGGCGTTGCGTCTCAAGGGAGGTCTCCTGACGGAGGGAGTGGGGAGGGGAGGAGAGGGAGGAAAGGGGAGAAGGTGCCGGGCTCAGGTGGTGGGCACGAGGCGCCACTGCTGGCAGGTGTTGTTCAGCCAGGTCCACTGCCGTACGTCGGTGCCGTTCGTGGTCCCGCAGTCGGCGACGTCGGCGACCTTGCCGCTGTTCTCGTTCACGAGCCGGACGTAGTCGCCGGTCGCGGTGAAGACGGGACGGAAACGCTGGCATTTGTTGTTCAGCCATGACCACTGGCGCAGGTCGGCGCCGTCGGCGCTGGAGCAGTCGGCGGTGTCCAGCACCCCGCCGGTGGCCACGTTCACCAGCCGGCTGGTGTCGTCACCCTGGTCCTCGATCCGCCACTTCTGGTTGGCCCCGCCGGTGCAGGTCCACTGGAGGACGTTCGTGCCGTTGGCCGTGGAACCGCCTTCGACATCGAGGCACTTGCCACTGTTGCGGTTGACGAGGGTGTACGCGGTCGGGGTCGCCGCCGTCTCGCCGGACGGGCCGGGGAGCGTCGTGCCCAGGGCGGCGGGGGTGCCGAAGTCCGGGGTGCCGTCGGCGTTCCAGGTGAACTTCTGGGCGCGGGTGGTCCGGCCGTTTCCGCAGCCGCCGCTCGCGGAGGAGTTGGCGTGGTAGACGATCCAGTTCTCGGTGCCGTCGGGTGAGGTGAAGAAACCGTTGTGGCCGGGGCCGTAGACACCGCTCGTGTCGTTGCGCTGGAAGACGGGCGTCTGCTTCTTGGTCCAGGACGCCGGGTTCAGCGGATCGCTGCCCGTCAACTCCAGCCGGCCGAGCTTGTAGTCGGCGGTCTGGCAGTAGCTGGCGGAGTAGCTGAGGAAGGTGCGGCCGTTGTGGTACAGCGGTTCCGGGCCCTCGTTGACGGGCGCGCCCACCCGTTCCCAGTCCAGGGTGGGGCTGGAAATCACCGTGAACGTGTTACTGGACAGCGTGTACGGGTTGCTCATCGGTGCGATGACCAGGCTCTGCGTGCTGCCGTTCACGAAACCGCTTCCGACGAGATACAGGTTTCCGTTCGCCTGGAGCACGCTCGCGTCGATCAGCCAGCCGCCCGGTGTGAGGTTGGAGCCGGTGAGGGAGCCCTTGTAGGTGTAGGGGCCCAGCGGGTCGGTGCCGGCGCTCTCCAGGACGTGGGTGCGCTGGGAGTCGCAGCAGGCGGTGCCGCCCTGGCCGGCCGAGTAGTAGAGGTACCAGTGGCCGTTGAACCGGTGGATCTCCGGTGCCCAGATGTTGGTGTTGCGGGTCGAGGTGGTGTCGGACCACACCTGCACGGTGGGCGCGGTGGCGAGGCCCGCCAGGGTGGGCGCCTTGCGCATGCCGAGGATGCCCGTGAACGTCGTGGTGATCAGGTAGTAGTTGCCGTCGTAGAACTCCAGCCAGGGGTCGGCGCCCTTGGCCGACTTCAGCGGGTTGGTGTACGGGCGCCCGTCGGCCGCAGCCACCGGCTGGGTTGCCGCCACCAGGGCGACGAGGAGGGCCAGGACGCAGACGAGCAGGGGTCTGCGGCGGTACTTCCGAGGCATACAGGACCGTCCCTTGTCCGTGAAACTGCCTGTCCGACATTTCGAACATGGTTCGTAACTTCGGCCAGAAGATAGGGGGCGCGCATGTCCTCGTCAATGGTTTCGACAGTCCCACGAGCCTCGGGAGCCCGTCGGGGCAACGGGTGCCACCGCGCGGCCGGTCGCCGGCGGAACGCGCCAGGGCGCCCGGGCCGGTCACTGTGGACCGGGCCGGACGCCCTGGCGGTCTGGCTGTTTCTAGCTGTTTCTGGCTGCTCCGCGGTCTTCCGATCCTCCGGGGAGGCCGGAATCAGATCAGGTCGAACCGGTCGAGGTTCGAGACCTTGACCCACGCGGCGACGAAGTCGTTCACGAACTTCGCCTTCGCGTCGTCGCTCGCGTAGACCTCGGCGAGGGCGCGCAGCTCGGAGTTCGAGCCGAAGACGAGGTCGGCGCGGGTGCCGGTCCACTTGGCCTCGCCCGTGGCGGCGTCGCGGCCCTCGAAGGTGGTCTGGTCCGAGGAGGTCGACGACCACGTCGTGCCCAGGTCGAGCAGGTTGACGAAGAAGTCGTTGGTCAGCTTGCCCGGCGTGTCGGTGAAGACGCCGTGCGTGGACTGGCCGTGGTTGGCGCCCAGCACGCGCAGGCCGCCGACCAGGACGGTCAGCTCGGGGGCGCTCAGGGTCAGCAGGTTCGCCTTGTCGAGCAGCAGGAACTCGGCCGGCAGGCGGTTGCCCTTGCCGAGGTAGTTGCGGAACCCGTCGGCGGTCGGCTCGAGCGCGGCGAACGACTCGACGTCCGTCTGCTCCTGCGTGGCGTCCACGCGGCCCGGAGTGAAGGGGACCTCCACAACGTGGCCGGCGTCGGCCGCGGCCTTCTCCACGGCGGCGGCGCCACCGAGGACGATCAGGTCGGCCAGCGAGACCTTCTTCGCGCCGGAGTTGAACTCCTGCTGGATGCCCTCCAGGACGCGCAGCACCTGGGCCAGCTCGTCCGGGTTGTTGACCTCCCAGCCGCGCTGCGGCTCGAGGCGGATGCGGGCGCCGTTGGCGCCGCCGCGCTTGTCGCTGCCGCGGTGGGTGGAGGCCGACGCCCACGCGGTGGACACCAGCTGCGAGACGGTCAGCCCCGAGTCGAGGAGCTTGGCCTTGAGCGCCGCGATGTCCTCGGCGCCGATGACCTCGCCCTCGGCCGCCGGCAGCGGGTCCTGCCACAGCAGGGTCTCCGCCGGGACCTCCGGGCCGAGGTACAGGGACTTCGGGCCCAGGTCACGGTGGGTCAGCTTGTACCAGGCGCGGGCGAAGGCGTCCGCGAACTCGGCCGGGTTCTCGTGGAAGCGGCGCGAGATCTCGCCGTAGATCGGGTCGAAGCGCAGCGCCAGGTCGGTGGTGAGCATCGTCGGGAGCTTCTTCTTCGACGGGTCGTGCGCGTCGGGGATGATCGCCTCGGCGTCCTTGGCCACCCACTGCTTGGCGCCGGCCGGGGACTCCGACAGCTCCCACTCGAAGCCGAAGAGGATGTCGAAGAAGTCGTTGCTCCACTGGGTGGGCTTGGAGGTCCAGGTGACCTCCAGACCGCTGGTGATGGCGTCGCCGCCCTTGCCGGTGCCGTAGGAGGACTTCCAGCCCAGGCCCTGCTGCGCGAGGGCGGCGGCCTCGGGGTCGTCGCCGACGTGGTCCGCCGGACCGGCGCCGTGGGTCTTGCCGAAGGTGTGACCACCGGCGATCAGGGCGACGGTCTCCTCGTCGTTCATCGCCATGCGGCGGAACGTCTCGCGGATGTCGCGGGCCGACGCCAGCGGGTCCGGGTTGCCGTTCGGGCCCTCGGGGTTGACGTAGATGAGGCCCATCTGGACGGCGCCGAGCGGGTTCTCCAGCTCACGGTCGCCGGTGTAGCGCTGGTCGTCGAGCCAGGTGGTCTCCGGGCCCCAGTACACGTCCTCGTCGGCCTCCCAGACGTCCGCGCGGCCGCCGGCGAAGCCGAAGGTCTCGAAGCCCATCGTCTCCAGCGCGACGTTGCCCGTGAGGATCATGAGGTCGGCCCAGGAGATGGACTGGCCGTACTTCTTCTTGACCGGCCACAGCAGGCGGCGGGCCTTGTCGAGGTTGGCGTTGTCCGGCCAGCTGTTCAGCGGGGCGAAGCGCTGCTGTCCGCGGCCGCCGCCGCCACGGCCGTCACTGATGCGGTAGGTGCCGGCGCTGTGCCAGGCCATGCGGATCATCAGCGGGCCGTAGTTGCCGAAGTCGGCGGGCCACCAGTCCTGCGAGGTGGTCAGCACCTCGGCGATGTCCTGTTTCACGGCCGCCAGGTCGAGGGCCTCGAACGCCGCGGCGTAGTCGAACTCCGCACCGAGCGGGTTCGCCACGACGGGGTCCTTGGCGAGGATCTTCAGGTTGAGGCGCTCCGGCCACCACTGACGGTTGCCACCGCCCTGGGTCGGGTGCGCGGCGCGACCGCCGTGCGCGACCGGGCAGCCACCCGCCTCCGCCGCCTTCGAGTCGGTCACGATCGCATCATGGTTCTCGGTCATGGGGGAATCCTTCTGGGGTGGTCGGATCACATGCTCACGTACCGCAGGCGTCGGGTCCCGCGGGCGCTCAGGTGCTGGGGGCGGTGGAACAGTCGGGGCACAGGCCCCAGTAGATGACCTCGGCCTCGTCTATGGCGAAGCCGCGGTCGTCGGAGGCGGTCAGACAGGGAGCGTGGCCGACGGCGCAGTCGACGTCGACGACCGCGCCGCAGGACCGGCAGACGAGGTGGTGGTGGTTGTCACCCACGCGTCCCTCGAACCGGGCGGGGCTGCCCGGGGGCTCGATGCGGCGCACCAGTCCCGCGCCGGTCAGCGCGTGCAGGGCCTCGTACACGGCCTGGAGGGAGATGTGGCCCACGCGGCCGCGCACCCCCGTGGCGATCGCCTCGACACCGAGGTGGTCGCCGTCCCGGACGGTCTCGAGCAGGGCCACACGGGCGGCCGTCACCCGCAGGCCGGCACCGCGCAGCTCCTCGGCGGTGGTCGGTGTACGGGGTGCTGTCATGGCGTCGAACCTACTTCATAAACACGAACCATTCAAGAAAACGAACGGTGCAGGTCTGGGAAACGGCACACGTCAGAGAAACGAGGCGAGCCCGTCGAGGAGCCTGTCGACGTCCTCGGTGTCGTTGTAGGGCGCGAGTCCCACCCGCAGCGCGGGATCGTCGAGCTTGAGCGCGGTGAAGGCCTCGTAGGCGTAGAACGAGCCCGCCGGGGCCACGACACCCCGGGCGGCGAGATACGTCTGTGCCTCGCGCGCGTCCCGGCCCTCGAAACTCATCAGCACGGTCGGGGTGCGGTCCCGCGCCCTCGAGTGGACGGTGACGGCGTCGCCCAGCGCGCGCAGCCCCTCCTCCACCCGGGCGCGCACCAGGTTCTCGTGCTCGTGCAGGGACCGCAGCGACCGCGCCAGCCGCTGCCTGCGCGACCCCGCCGTCCCCGGCCCGTCCCCGGGCACCCCCGGCCGTCCCGGCCCGATCGGGTCGAGCGCGGCCAGGAAGTCCACGGCCGCGGTGGCGCCCGCCAGGATCTCGTAGGGCAGCGTCCCGAACTCGAAGCGCTCCGGCACGGTGTCCGGCGACGGCAGCAGCTTGTCCGGTACGAGCGCTTCGAGGACGTCGGGCGCACCGGCGAGCACCCCGCAGTGCGGACCGAGGAACTTGTACGGCGAGCAGACGAACAGGTCGGCCCCCAGCGCGGGCACGTCCACCAGGTGATGGGCGGCGTAGTGCACCCCGTCCACGAACACCAGGGCGCCCACCTCGTGCGCCCGGTCCGCGATCCGGCGCACCGGCGGCCTGGTGCCCAGCACGTTCGAGGCCGCCGTCACCGCGACCAGCCGGGTCCGGGGCGACAGCGCCCGCTCGTAGGAGCCGAGGTCGAGTTCCGTGGTCGCGCCGTCGATCTCGATCCAGCGGACGGTGACCCCGGCGCGCTCCGCCGCCTGGATCCAGGGGCGCACATTGGCGTCGTGGTCGAGCCGGCTGAGGACGATCTCGTCACCCGGCTGCCAGCCCGTGGCCAGCGTCCGGGAGAAGTCGTACGTGAGCTGCGTGGCGCTGCGCCCGTGGACGACGCCTGTCTCCGGCACGCCCAGCAGGTCGGCGTAGGCGGCCCGGAAGCCGGCGACGGCCTGCTCGGCGTTGCGCTCGGACGCGCTGACCAGCCCCCGGTTGGACAGCGGGCCGGTCATCGTCCTGGTGACGGCCTCGGCGACCGGGGTGGGCGTCTGTGTCCCGCCCGGTCCGTCGAAGAAGGCGAGACCCTGCGCGAGGGACGGGAAGTGTGCCCGGAGGGCGGCGACGTCGATGGCCATGGCCCCGACTCTGGCACCCGGGCCCGCGGCCCACCAGGGAACCACGAGGGTCGGCGGCCCGACGGAATGATCGGACCCCTGCCGGTGCGTGAGCTGACGCCCTGGTGTCCTCCTCCAGGGGGAGCGCCGGGTACCCGCTCGGGCGGGAGGCCGGGGTCCATTCGGGGACCGACGCGACGAATTACACGACGAATGCCGGACAGAGGACTACGACTGACCTGACCTGACCTGTGCCGTCGAGAGGTCCTCGTATGCAATCCGTACTCGACCGCGCGCTCGACTGTGTCGTCGGCGCGCTCGGGAAGACCACCGACACGACCGGAGTCACCCTGCACCGTTCCCCGGACGCGGGGCGGGCGCGGCTGGCCGACCGGGCGTTCGACTTCAACAGTGCCGTGCCGTCCGGAGTGCGGTTGGAGATGCTGACGGACGCCACCGAGCTCGAGCTCGACGCCCGGCTGACCGTGGTCCTCCCGCTGGGCATGCCGTCCACCGGCAGCGTCTTCGACCTGGTGGTCGACGGCGAACTGCGCGAGCCGGTGGTGGCGACGGAACTGAGCCCGGTCTCCTTCGACCCTGCCACCGGCTCGCTGGAGGCCGGACCGGCCGAGCCCGCGACCGTGCGCTTCCCTGTCGGCCCGCGGGCCGGCGAACGACGGGTGGAGATCTGGCTGCCCGTCACCCCGGCCGTCACGCTGATCGACGTCCGCGTCCCGGACGGGGCGTCGATGCGTCCGGCACCGGCGAGCGGCCCCCTGTGGGTGCACTACGGCAGCTCCATCAGCCAGTGCTCGGACGCGGAGCGCCCGACCGCCACCTGGCCGGCCGCCGTGGCCCGCTCGGCCGGCCGGTCCCTGGTCAACCTCGGCCTCGGCGGGCAGTGCCAGCTCGACCCCTTCATGGCCCGTGCCGTCCGCGACCTGCCCGCGAGCGCGATCAGCCTCGAACTGGGCATCAACGTCCACAACGCCGACAGCATGCGGGAACGCGCCTTCGTCCCGGCCTTCCACGGCTTCCTCGACACGATCCGCGACGGGCACCCGTCCACACCGGTCCTGATCATCAGCCCCATCGTCTGCCCGGCCGCCGAACAGCGCCCCGGTCCCACGCTGGTGGGCCCCGACGGGATGGTCCACACCGTCGACCGTCCCGCCGAACTCGCGTTCGGCGCCCTCACGCTCACCCGCATCCGCGCGTTGCTGAGCGAACATGTCGAGCAGCGCCGCAAGGACGGCGACGACCGGCTTCAACACATCGACGGGACAACGCTGTTCGGCCCGGACGACGTGGCCGACCTGCCCGACGGCCTGCACCCCAACGCGGCCGGCTACGCCCGTATGGCCGAGCGCTTCCTGCCCCTCTCCTTCGGCGGCGCGGGCGCGTTCGGATGACCGGGATGCGCCGCAGGGGTCAACTTCCGTGTGTGATGCCGACCTTCACGGTCAGGGTGCGACCGGTCGTCGGCGGAGCGGGACATCGGCGGGTTCGACGTCGCGGTGCAGGGTGCCGGCGAGGGCCCCTCGACGCGTTCCATGACGATCCACAGCCGGTCCTCCGACTCGACCGGATCGTGGACGCCGACCACGTGCGGATGCGGGTGCGGCACAGCGGAGCACGCGATGATCACCCGCCGTCAACCGGGTTGCCTTGCCATGGCTTTGGCCGCTCCGCGCCGCGGACGACATCGAGCACCTCCCCGGCCCGTGCGCCGTCCGCGCCCCGCCACGCGATGTGCTGGTCGGGCCGGATCAGCAGCATCGGGGCGCCGTAGCGCTCGCACGGGACCAGGCCGGTCAGGTCGACGACGGTGAGCGGGATGCCCCGGGCCGCGGCCTCCTCGGCGAAGGCGGCGCGGTCGGGCTCCCTGTCATCGGCCAGGAGGAGCAGCGTCAGACCGTCGCCGAGCAGGTCGTACAGGGAACGGCCGTCGGGGAGCCAGCTGTGCGGCAGCCGGGCGCCCGGGAAGGACAGCCCGTGGTAGCTGCGCGGCACCAGGGGCGGGATCGGGGAACCGTCGTCGACGACGACGGGGGACGAGGCGTAGTGCTGGCCGAGGACGAGGCCCTCGCTGTGGAACTCGCCCGCCTTGGCCTGGAGGGCGGCGGCGGTCCGCGCCCGGCGGCGAACGGCCTCGGGCGTGTCGCCGAGGAGCGCGGGGTCGGCGAAGGACGGGGCGAGCAGCATGTCCTGGGCGGCACTGCCGGCGATGATCCGCCGAGCCACCGGGCGCCGTTCGCTCTGGTAGCTGTCCAGCAGCTCCGCGCCGCCCCAGCCCTGGAGAACCGCGGCGAGTTTCCAGCCGATGTCCACCGCGTCGCCGACACAGGTGTTGAAGCCGTGCCCGCCCCACGGGGGGTTCAGATGGGCGGCGTCGCCCACCAGGAAGACACGGCCGCGCCGGTAGCGGTCGACCAGGAGCATGCGGGCGGTCCAGGGGTCGGTGGCGAGCACCTCCACGGGCCCGGGGTGCCCGGCGCCGACGAGGCCGCGTATCAGCGCCTCGGGTGCCACCGGATGGTCGGGGTCGGTCCGCTGGACGATGGCCCACCACCGGTCGTCCAGGTCGAGACGGCCCATGAGGCCGGAGGCCTCGGGGCTCACCACCCAGTACTGCACCGCCCGGTCCAGGCCGACCGCCTCGCCCAGGCCCGGTGCCCGGAAGACGATGCTGAGGTTGGGCCGTTCACCGGACGAGCCGGCGTAGACCGCTCCGACGGCCTGCCGGCTGACTCCGCCGCCGCCGTCACAGCCCAGCAGATAGCCGGCCGTGAGCACGCGGACGGAGCCGTCGTCGGCGGTGACCGTGGCGCGCACGGCGTGTTCGTCCTGCTCGACGGCGCTGACCCGGTGGCCGGTCAGGCAGGTGACCGAGGGCAGTCCGGCCACCGCCGTGCGCAGGAGCCGCTCGACGACCGGCTGCGGGACCTGCTGGCCCGGCTCCGCCCAGCGCTCGTCGCGGCCGTCGTAGAGACCGAACACGTTGCGGAACCGGGTCAGTTCGGTGCCGAGGAGCCCGGTGCAGAAGATGACGTCCTGGGACCAGGCCACCGGCAGCGGGGCGGCCGCGCGCAAGCGGTCGGCCAGGCCCCAGCGGCGGAAGTGCTCCATGGTGCGGATGCTGGTGGTCTTGGCCCGCGGCCGGTCGTCGTCGACGGTGATGCGCGGCTCGACGAGCACGGTACGGATGCCGCGGCGGCCGAGCTCGACCGCCGCGGCGAGACCGGACGGCCCGCCGCCGGCGATCAGTACCTGGACGGTCGTCCCGGTCACGCGCCGGACCTCGCGGACGCGTCGGTGACGGGCGTACGCAGCGTCCCGAGCCGGTCGACCTCCACCTCGACGACGTCACCGGAGCGCAGCAGACGGGGCGGCGTACGGACGTAGCCGACGCCCTCCGGGGTGCCGGTGGCGACGACGTCGCCCGGATGCAGGGTCAGGGTGGCGCTGATCCGCGACAGCAGCTCGGGCACCCCGAAGATCATGTCGCGGGTGTTCCCGTCCTGCATGACCTCCCCGTTGACGCGGGTGACCAGGCGCAGCCCGTCGGTGAGGCTGCCGGCCTCGTCGGCGGTGACGACCGTCCCGATCGGGCCGCTGCGATCGGCGTTCTTGCCCAGCGTCCACTGGGCGGTGAGCTTCTGCGCGGTACGGGCGGTGAGGTCGTTGAAGACGGCGTAACCGAGGACGGCGGCCTCCGCCTCCCGCTCGTCGGCGTCGCACAGCCGGGCGCCGACGACGGCCGCGACCTCGCCCTCCCAGTCCAGGCCCGGTTCGTTGGCGGGCACCGGGACCGGTACGCCGCTCACCGACAGGGAGGCCGTCCAGCGGCCGAACAGGGTGGGGTGCTCCGGCGCCCGGAAGCCGCCCTCGGCCGCGTGCGCACGGTAGTTGAGACCCACGCACAGCACCCGCGCCGACGCCGGTACCGGCGGGGCCAGGGACACCTCCGCGAGCGGGACCGTGCCGTGCCGGACCGCGCGGGCCCGCTCCAGCCAGTGGGGGAGGTCCGTGTAGAAGTCGTCCACGTCCGTGAGCGGGGTGACCCTGCCGTCCACGGCGACGCCGATCATGACCTGCTGCCTGCGGCCGGACCCACGGTCCGGATCCGTCATGCCGACGAGCTTCATGCGCGCGTGCCTCCGGATTCCGCCGCGGGTGCCGCGGCCAGACGGATGTCGAACTCGGCCGCCAGGAACGGTCCTTCCATGCCGAACCGGCGCGCCGTGTCCTCGTCGCCCGGGGCGAAGGGCGCGATGAGCGGGTCCTTGACGGCGAACGCCGCGTCGGAGCCGAGGTAGGGGTCCTCGGCGGCGAACACATGGGTGGTGAGCGACCGGTGCCCGGCCGCCTCCACCCGCAGGTGGACATGGGCGGGGCGCATGGGGTGACGGCCGAGCGCCCGCAGCAGCTCGCCCACCGGGCCGTCGGTCGGCACCGGGTAGCTGGCGGGCTTGACCGTACGGAACCAGTAGGCGCCGTCGGGACCCGTGGTGAACAGCGCGCGCAGGTTGCCGTCGGGCTGCTCGTCGTCCTGGCTGTCGTACAGACCCGCGTCGTTCGCCTGCCAGACGTCCAGCACGGCGCCGGCCAGCGGCCCGCCGTCGCAGTCGGTGATCCGGCCGTGCACCACGGCCCGCTCCCCGCGCCGCAGTTCGGGGCCCTCGGCGATCCAGGCGCCCATCGGGCGGGGCGGCGCCGGCGAGTGGAAGGGGCCCTCGACCGAGCTGGGCGTCATGCCGGCCGGGCCCGTGTGGTTGACCTCGTCCACGGCCGAGGTGAGGCCCAGCATGTCGGAGAGCAGGATGAACTCGTTGCGGCGGTCGGTGCAGGCCCGGCCCGTGCGGACCAGGAAGTCCACCGCGCGCAGCCACTCGTCCTCGGAGGGCCGGGTCTCCCGCACGAAGGCGTGCAGATGGGTCACGAGGCCGCCGATCAGCTCCCGCAGCCGCTCGTCGTCGCTCCGCACGGTGGAGAGGACCTGTCGCAACAGGGCGTCCTGCCGGGGGTCGTGGGCGGAGCCGGGGGGCACCGTCCCTCCCGCGGGGGCGTGTCGAGCCGTTCCGGTGGGTTCGGTCATGAGGTCGCTCCCGTGGGCGTCAGGGCGGCGTCCGGCACCGCGCAGGCGTAGGTGTGGGTGCCGGCCCCGGCCTGGTGCCGGGCGCCGTCGGGCAGGACGACGTGCGCGGTGGTGCCGGGCGGCACGGTGACGGAGAGGCGGAAGCGGCCGTCCTCGAGGTGCCAGGACGAGCGGATCGGCCCGTACGGCGAGTGGTGTTCGGCCCGGGCCCGGGTCAGGCCCCCGCCGGGGCGGGGTGCCACGGTGAAGCGGCGGTAGCCCGGAGCGTCCTCGTCGGGCCTGATCCCGGCCGTGCAGCGGTGCAGGAAGGAGACGACCGCGCCCTTGGAACAGTGGTTGAGGGAGTCGTGCGGGGTGCCGTCCGCGCCGACCCCGTCCCAGTGCTCCCAGACGGTCGTCGCGCCCCGGTCGATCATGTGCAGCCAGGACGGGGCGGTGTCCTGGAGCAGCAACTCGTACGCGACGTCCAGGTGTCCGCAGTCCGCGAGTACGGGCAGCAGGTCCGGGGTGGCGAGGAAGCCGGTGCCGAGATGCGTGTCCGCCGCGCGGACGAGTTCCACCAGCCGCTCGGCGGTCCGGGCCCGCAGTCCTTCCGGGACCAGGTCGAAGGCGAGCGCCCGCACGTGGTGGGCCTGGGTGTCCGGGCGCAGCGAGCCGTCGGCCGCGATGAACTCCGTCCGCCAGGCGGCACGCACCCGCTCGCTCAGCTCCCGGTAGCGGTCGGCGTCCTCGTCGCGGCCCAGGACGCGGGCGATGCGCGCCGCCAGCCGGGTGGAGTGGGCGTAGTAGGCGGTGGCGACGTCCGCCTTGTCCAGGGCCGCGTACGCCGCCAGGTCGACGACCTTCTCACCGGGCACGAGCCACTCGCCCCAGTGGAACCCGGTGTCCCACAGATACCGCTCGTGCGGCGCCGGGCGGGGCGAGCGCCGGATCCGGTCCGGGTGCCGCGCCTCGCGGGCGGCCCGTTCGACCCGGCCGAGCCAGGCGGTCATGGCCGGCCACAGCTCCTCCAGGATCCCGGCGTCACCGTAGGCCAGGTACAGCTGCCAGGGCACGATGACCACCGCGTCGCCCCAGCCGGCCGAGCCGTTGAGCTGCGCCACCGGCCCCTTGGGCCCCTCGGTGCGGCAGGCCGGCGAGATGTTGGCGACGGTGCCGTCCGGCCACTGGTCGGCGGCGACGTCGCGCAGCCACTTCGCCGAGAAGCCCGACACGTCGTAGAGGAAGGCGGCGGTCGGCACGAACAGCTGCCAGTCACCCGTCCAGCCGGCGCGTTCGCGGGTGGGGCAGTCCGTGGGGATGTCGCAGACGTTGCCGCGCAGACCCCACCGGGCGGCCTCGTGCAGCCGGTCGACCCGCTCGTCGCCGCAGTCGAACCAGCCGGTCCGCCGCAGGTCGGAGTGGACGACCACACCGCGCAGGTCATCGGCGGTCAGCTCGCCGGGATGACCCTCGACGCGGACGTAGCGGAAGCCGTGCGTGGTGTGCCGCGGTTCGAAGACCTCGCCGGGCCGGCCGGCCGAGACGACCCGGTCGACCTGGCCGGCCGGGAGCGGCTCGGGCAGGAACGGCATGTCCACGCGGAGGTGGTCCGTCGTCACATCGCCGTCGGGTCCCAGGGACTCGCCGTGCGTGAGGGTGAGGTGGGTGCCCGCCGGACCGAGGTCGGTCAGCCGCACCCAGCCGTTGATGTTCTGGCCGAGGTCGAAGACCTGCCGGTCGGGGCGCGGGCGGGTCACCGCGACCGGGGTGAGTTCCTCGACGCGCCGCACGGGCGGGGCGGGTGAGGCGACCAGCCCGGCATGGCCGTGGTCGGCGACCTCCACCGGCGTCCACGCCGAGTCGTCGTACCCCGGCAGGTCCCAGCCGACGGGGGTGCGGCGCAGGTCGGTGAACTGCCCCGCGATCAGGTCGGCGGCCACGACCGGCCCCGGAGCCCAGCGCCAGTGCCGGTCGGTGGACACGACGGACGTGGTGCCGTCGGCGTGCTCGAGGTGCAACTGCGCCAGGAACGAGACCCGCTCGCCCCACTGGTCGCGCGCCCGGGTGACCCCGACCTGGCCGCGGAACCAGCCGTCGGAGAGCACCGCCCCCAGGGCGTTCTCGCCCTCCCGCAGCAGCGTCGTCACGTCGTACGCCTGCACCTGCAGATGTACGTCGTACTGCGTGAACCCCGGTGTCAGCTCGGCGTCCCCGACCCGCTCCCCGTTGAGGAAGACCTCGTAGAGACCCTGCGCGGTGGCGTAGAGCCGGGCCCGGCGGACCGGCGAACCCGCGGTGAACGCGGTGCGCAGCAGCGGAGCGGGCCGGTGCCCGGCGGGCGGGACGCCGGGTCCGTCGGACATGCGGGAGCCGCTGGGTCCACCGGACACGGGTTCACCAGGTGCGCCGGGCAGGCCGGCCCCGTCGGGCGCGGGTCCACCGGGCACGCCGGGTCCCACGGGCAGGCCGGGCAGGCCGGGCAGGCCGGGCAGGCCGAGTTCACCGGGTACACCGGCTTCGCCGGGTGCGAGGGACTTACCGGGTGTGACGGACTCACCGGGTACGACGGGCTCACCGGGTACGACAGGCTCGATCCACCGTGCCTGCCAGTCGGTGGGATCCAGCAGGCCGGTCTCGAACCAGGTCTCCTGCGACCACGCGCTCTCGCCGAGGTCGGTCCAGACCTTGACCCGCCAGGTGATCCGCTCCCCGGCGCCGGGCGGCGGCCCGTCGTACGGCACGTGCGTGCTGTCGGCGGAGTCGACGCGGCCGGAGTCCCAGCCCGTGCTCGTGCCGACGCGGTACGCGAACTGCTCGCGCGAGCCGGGCGGCAGCCACCAGGACAGCCGGGGGCGGCGGTTGCCGAGGCCCAGCGGCTGTTCCAGCTCGTCGGCACGCAGACAGGTGGGAGCGGCGTTCATACAGGTGACCAAACGTTCGAGGAGGAGAGTCAGGCCGGGGCGGGGAGCCCGAGGGGGCCGCAGACCTCGGCGGCAAACTCCAGGGCTTCGGCGAACACGGTCTCCGGGTCGGGCAGCCCGGCCCAGAAGTGGTCCGCGTCGTCGACCAGGTGCAGGCTGACCCGGCAGCCGTGGGCGCGCAGGGCGGCCGCGAGTTGTTCGCTCTGCCCGGTGGGGACGAACCGGTCGGCCGTGCCGTGGGCGAGCAGGAACGGCGGGGCGGCGGCGGAGGCGTGGCTCACCGGGCTCGCCGCCGCGGCGCGTTCCGGCGCCGCCGGTACGGGTGCGCCGATCAGCAGCGACTCCCGCGAGTCCACGGCGTCCGGGGAGCACACCGCGTCGGGCCGGGACTGGCGCTGCATGGTGCGCAGGTCCGCGGGCCCGTACCAGTCGACGACCCCGGCGACGGTCACGCCCGGACCGGGCTCGCCGACGTCGCCCTCCCACTCGGGCCTGCCGTCGGTCAGTGCGAGCAGGGCCGCGAGATGACCGCCGGCCGACTCGCCCCACAGCACGACCCGTCCGGCGTCGAGCCCCAGCGCGTCGGCGTGCGCGTGCAGCCAGCGCAGCGCGGCCTTGCCGTCGTGCAGCTGGGCCGGGAATATGGCCTCGCCGCTGAGCCGGTAGTCGAGGGAGGCGACCGCGAAGCCCGCCCGGACGAGACGGTCGAACGGTCCGACCGGCCACCCGGCGAAGGCCGCGCCGAACTGGTCCCGCCGCCCGGTCCGCCAGCCGCCGCCGTGCAGGAAGACGATCAAAGGGACCGGGCGCTCGGGGTCGTGCGCGGGGCGGTACAGGTCGAGCAGCAGCGGCCGGAATCCGAGCGGCGAGCCGTACTCGACCCCCCGCAGCACCCGGGCGCCCGCGGCCGTGGTCTGCTCCGCCGGAAGGGGGGCTGCGGGAAAGAGGGAAGCCGGACGGGCGGAAGCCGGAGGGGTGGAAGCCGGACGCGGGGAAGCATGCGCCGCCATGTCAGCCGTCCAGGGGGCGGAGGTCGAACCGGAACTCCTGCCGGTACGCGTCGGCGGCCCGGCCCAGCTGCTCGTGGGACGGGACGTACGGCGGGTGCGGAAGCTCCAGCGAGTCCGTGCGGATGCCGGCCGTGCCGAAGAACCGCTCGAAGCCGGGGCTGGACACGCCCATGATCTTCGTGTCGTCGGCCTCGACACGGAACGTGTGCAGACAGCCGGCCGGCACGTAGCCGAAGTCACCGGGCTTCAGCAGCTTCTCGTACTGCTCTCCCTCGGGGTCCTGGATCCAGACCCGGGCACGGCCGGAGAGGATGTAGAAGGTCTCGTGCACGTCGGCGTGGCTGTGGGTGGGGATTGCGTCGCCCTTGGGAGCCGCGAGGGTGAAGATGCCGAACTGGCCGGCCGTCTCGTCCTTGCTGAGCAGAACGGTGATGAGGGAATCGAACAGGTGTGCTCGCTCGCCCTCTCCGTCCTCCAGGAAGAAGGGCGTCGGCTTCCCCGGCAGGGGCAGGTGCAGCGCACCGCCGCCGCTCTGAGCGAACTCCGCAGTCATGAGGTCTCCTCGGAAATCTGATCGGCTCTGCCCGAGGCGGGCTACACATCGACTTGTGCGGTCAAGAATGCGGTCCGCCGTACCGGCCCACCAGGCGGAATTCCATTGAATGGCATACGTTCGAAACCCGGGCGCAACGCGTTTGCGGTCGCCGGGTGGGTCACACTGCACGGGTGACGAACGACGCGGGCACGTCCGGTGCCGCCGCCCGGGGAAGACGGCCGCCACAGGGCGAACCGGTGATCGACCGCGCTTTCGCGCTGCTCACGGCCTTCTCCGAGGACCGCCGCGCGCTGACCCTCGCCGAACTCAGCCGCGTCACGGACACGCCGACGAGTACGACGCTACGCCTGGCCCGGCGGCTCGTGCACTGGGGCGCTCTGGAGCGGGACGCCGACGGCCGCTACGTCGTGGGCCTGCGGCTGTGGGAGGTCGCCTCGCTCGCGCCGCGCGCGCACGGGCTGCGCAGGGTGGCGCTGCCGTACATGGAGGATCTGTACGAGGCGACCCACCAGCACGTCCTGCTGGCCGTACGGGACGGCACGGACGCGCTGCTCGTCGAGCGGCTGTCGGCCCACACCGCCATCGACGTGCTGTACCGGGTGGGCGGCCGGCTGCCGCTGCACTCCACGGGCGTCGGTCTGGTGCTGCTGGCGCACGCCGAACCCGACTTCCAGGACGAGATCCTCGGGCAGGCCCTGACGCACGAGCCCGAGGGCGTCCCGCTGTCCTCCGCCGCGCTGCGGCGCTCCCTCGCCGAGATCCGCAGCACCGGGGTGGCCGTCGTCAACCGTGCGGAGCCCGTCCCGCTGCACGCCGTGGCGGCGCCCGTGCGCGGGGCCGACGGCGAGGTCGTCGCGGCGCTGTCGGTCGTCGTGCCGGCCGGCCACGCGGAGCCCCGCGTGCTCGCCCCCGCCCTGCGTGCCACGGCCCGGGCCCTGTCCCGCAGCCTCGGCGCCGTCACGGCCCCGCCGGCTCCGGCGCAGGGCGGCATCCACCGACGGCCGTGAAGCCGTCGGCGCATCCGTGAGCGCGTCCCCGCGAGGGGACGGCGGTGCCCCCGCCCGGGGACTCGGCGGGGGGCGAGGGCGGCGGTGCGGCTCGGTCAGGCGGCGGCGGGGGCCGCGTCGCTCTCCTCATCCCGCAGTGCCGGGATGAACAGGGACACCGCCAGCGCCGCCAGCAGGATCAGCGCTCCGGTCCGGAAGACCCAGGTGTAGCCCCCGTCCAGGTAGAACGCGGTGCCGTCGAGGACCGTGCTGTGCGCGGCGAGGACGGCGAAGCACACGGCGGGGACGACCGTGCCGAAGAAGTTGAAGAGCATCTGCATCAGGCCGCTGCCCTGCCCCTGCTCCTCCACCGAGACCACGCCGAGGACCAGCACGGGAGCGATGGAGACGATGAGGCCGGTGCCGAGGTTGGCCAGACACGCCGTCAGGACGAGTTCGGTGGCATGGGCGTGGAAGAGGCCCATCAGCCCGTATCCCGCCGCGCCCAGCCCCAGTCCCATGCCCCACAGCAGGCGGGCGTCGGCCTTGCGCAGCAGGCGGCCGGCGGCGAATCCGGTGCCCAGCATGACCAGGTTCCAGGTCAGACCGATCCGCGCGTTGTACGTGCTGGACCAGCCCAGTCCGTCGGAGACCCCGGGGATCGCGGGGTAGAGGGCCAGCAGGATGCCCATGGAGGCCATGGCCAGCGCGGTGGCCTGGCCCACGGCCGCGGCGCTGACGGTCAGCGCCACCGGCCGCCGGCCGAGCACGCGCAGATCGAGGATCGGATGGGCGCTGCCGCGCTCGACGAGGACGAAGGCCACGAGCGCCAGCAGCCCGCCGGCCGTCCAGCCGAGGGTCGCACCGCTCGTCCAGCCCCAGCTCCCTCCCTGGCCGACCGCGTACACCACGGCCGTCAGGCCACCGCCGAGCAGCGTTCCGCCCAGCCAGTCGAAGCCGCTCTGGAAGTCGTGCCGCGGGGTCTCGGGCACCAGCAGGGCCACCAGCACGAACGCCACCGCGGTCGCCCCGGCGATGAACCACAGCGCGGCCCGGTAACCCCCGGCGTCGATCAGCCAACCGGCGAGCAACGGCCCCACCACACCCACCAGACCCATGCTGCCGCCGAGGATCGCGCTGGCCTGCCTCACCATCCGGGCGGGGAAGAGGTCACGCACGGCAGGGAAGGACAGGGCGGCGAACGGTGCGTAACAAGCGGCGATGCCCCGGCCGACCAGCAGCAGCCAGAAGCTGCCCGCCATGGCCGCGACGATGTCGCCGACCACCCCGAGACCGATCATGGCGAGCATGATCCGCCGCCTTCCGTACCGGTCACCCGCCTTGATGACGAACGGGATGAGCAGGGTGGACACCATGGTGACGATCAACGAGAACCAGGCGACCTGGGTGGTGTGGAAGCGCTGCGCGATGTCGGCCGTCGTGTTGGCCGTGACGATGCCGGCGACCGCCAGCAACTGCGTCGGCCAGATCAGGGCCACCAGCAGGGCCACCAGCCGGCGGTTCCAGCGGTCGGAGGTCCGGTCGGACGATGCCGTGAGCGAGGGGCTTGCAGACGTCGACGTCACGCAGCCGCTCCTTTCGCGAGCCGGGCGGGAAGGGCAGACGCTCGGGAGCGGCACGTCCGACCCCAGGGCGGCCGGCCCCCCACGAGGCGTGCGGCAAGAATGAGCGTCCGCCGCCATGGCCACCAGGCAGATTTCCATTGAATGGCACGCGACCGAAACGTGGCCGCAACGTGTGATCGACGACCGGGTGGATCACCCGGCACCGAGGGTGGCGACCCCGGGCCCGTGATGAAGCCGACCCGCGGGCCGAGGAGGAAGGCCGCGGCGTCACCGACCTCGTCGGGCGCGGCGAAGCGCTCGGGCCGCGCCCCGGGCGCCGGGAGCGAAGAAGCGGACGGTCTCGGCCGGCACCATGAGGCCGCCGGAGATGTCACCCAGGAGCCGTACGACGTCGTAGAGCTGGCTTCGTGTGCCTACACCCTGAATGACGAGCCCCGCGAGATCGATGTTCGGCCGGCTCCCCGCCACCTCCAGTCGCTGGCGTCGTAGATCTGGGTCCCCCATCGGCGCCACGCCTCCTCAAAGCGCCGCATCTCGGCGGCGATCGCGACAGTCGCTGCTCAGTGGTTCTCGACCGGCGCCAGCGGGCGCCATCGCCGTGTGCCGCGCCGCGGCCGTGGGGGAGCAGGCGCGGGCACTTGGCGGGGGAGCTGATCAGCGGCTGTGGGCTGCGGGCTGCGTTGCGGACGGAAGGTGTCCGCAAGCCCCGCTACGTTGCGTACATGACGAAGACGACGTACCCGGCGGGCCCCGTGCTCGGCGCTCGGGCCCTCAATCGCGCCACCCTCGACCGGCAGTTGCTGCTGCGGCCGTCGTCGATGTCCGCCGGGGCCGCCCTGGAGCATCTGCTCGGGCTCCAGGCGCAGAACGTGAAGCCGCCGTACTACGCGCTGGCCGCCCGTCTCGACGGCTTCGTCCCCGAGCAGCTGTCGACGCTGATGGCCGGCCGCGGGGCCGTCCGCATCGTCAGCATGCGTTCCACCATCCACACCCACACCGCCGACGACTGCCTGACGCTCCGGCCGTTCGTCCAGCCGGCCCGCGACCGTGAGCTGACGTACTTCCGCAAGGGCCTCACCGGAGTCGACCTCGACCGGCTCGCCGTCCTCGCCCGCGAGCTCGTCGAGGCCGAGCCGCGCACCATGAAGCAGCTGCGCGAGGCGCTCTGCGCCGAGTGGCCGGACGCCGACCCCCAGTCCCTCGCCGTCGCGGCCCGCTGCCGTCTGCCCCTCGTCCAGGTCACCCCGCGCGGACTGTGGGGCAGGAGCGGGCAGGTCGCGCTCACCACCGCCGAGCAGTGGCTGGGCCGGCCCGCGCGGAGCGCCCCGACCGCGGACTCCGTGGTCCTGCGCTATCTGGCCGCGTTCGGCCCGGCCTCCGTCAAGGACATGCAGACCTGGGCCGGCCTGACCCGGCTGCGCGACGCCTTCGAACGCCTGCGTCCGGACCTCCTCACCTTCCGCGACGAGCACGGCGTCGAGCTCTTCGACCTCCCCGACGCGCCGCGTCCCGACCCGGACACCCCGGCCCCGCCCCGCTTCCTCCCCGAGTTCGACAATCTCCTGCTCTCCCACGCCGACCGCACCCGGGTCGTCCCCGCCGAGTACTGGGGGCGCTCCTGGCAGGGCAACCAGGCGTACCGCACCCTCCTCGTCGACGGCTTCCTGGCCGGTCTGTGGAAACGGGAGCAGGACGCCCTGGTCGTCGAGCCCTTCGGAACTCTCACCGAGGCCCAGCGGCGGGACGTGACCGCCGAGGGCGAGCGGATGCTGGCCGCCATGCACCCGGGGCAGCCCCACGACATCCGGTTCGGCACCGTCGTACGGTCGTGACCACCGCGCTCCGCCGCAGACGAGAAGCCCCCACCGGGAACCGGTGAGGGCTTGGATAGGGGGCGCTGCGGGCCGCTCGTGGAGGCTCGCAGCGCCCCCCGGTCTTTCCCTGAGGGGTACTCAGGAGATCTCGGGGACTGCTACGCGGTCACCGGTCAGGAGCTGACCGGCTAGGAGTTGACCTGCGTCGTCACCAGGCTGGAGAAGGTGGTCAGCCGGGTGTAGACACCCGGGTAACCGGCCTCCGCGCAGCCCTCGCCCCAAGAAGTGATCCCTGCCAGGACGCCCCCGATGAGCAGGGGACCGCCGCTGTCGCCCTGGCAGGTGTCTACGCCGCCGGATGTGTATCCGGCGCAAACCATGTCGGTCGCGACGAAGTCGGAACCGTAGGAGCTCTTGCAGCTGGAGTCGGACACGATCGGGACGGTCGCGGTCCGCAGCTGGTTGGAGGAGCTGCCGTTCTCCGAGGTGGTGCCCCAGCCGATGATGCGGGCGGTGGTGCCGGCCGCGTACACGCTGGTCTGGGACGAGGAGACGTACGAGGCCGTGGTGTACGGCATCGACGTCGACAGGGTCAGGACCGCCACGTCGTCACCGTTGGTGGCGTCGGTGTAGCTCGGGTTGATCCAGATCTTGCTGACCCGGCTGACCGTGCCGTTGGTGCCGTTGAGGTAGGTGCGCCCCCCGACGACACGCACACTGCTCGTGGTCTCGCCGACCATACAGTGGGCGGCCGTGACCACCTTGGTCGCCGAGACGAGGGTGCCGCCGCAGAACTGGTTCTGCGAGGCGTCCGTGATCTGCATCATGAACGGGTACGTCGTGGTCGTGGTCGTCGTGCCGCCGACGATCGGCTGCGGCGCTGCGACAGCGGTGGGGGCGCTGAGCAGTGCGGTCGCCGCGGCCGCGGCGGTCGCCGCGAGGACGGCGGCGGTCTTCTTGAACCGGTTGAGCCCGAACATGGATCTCCTCGGTGGGGGATTGCCGGTGGGGGGTCGCACGGGTGTGGGGGGTTACACGGGGGTCGCGGGACCGACCCCCGTATGCCCGGGCGAGCGGCACGTCCCTTAAGCTAGGACCCGGCACCCGTTCCCCCCAATGAGGGAACCCCCTAAGGGAGTTGGGGCAGGGAAAACCCTCGGTCGGCTCAGGCGAGCCACAGCCGCCGCCGAGGGGGCGCTCAGAGAGACCGCCGCGCGGGGCACGGCACCCGCTGAGGGTGGGGAGCCCTCAGGGGCAGTTAACCCGCGGATTCCTCACTTCGCGTGACGCCCCGCCGCCAGTCGGACGATGTCCACCCGCGAACGGATCCCCAGCTTCCGGTAGACCCGGGTCAGGGTCGCCTCGACCGTCTTGACGCTGATGAACAGACGCGCGGCGATCTCCCGGTTCGTCGCGCCCTCCATGACGAGCGCGGCGACCTGACGCTCCATCGAGGCGAGTCCCTCCAGCGCGTCGGACGGGGGAGCCGTCTGCGGGGGCACGGCGACCGTCTCGGGCGCGGCCGCCGCGACCGCCGCGTCGACCTGGCGCAGCCAGGGCAGCGCCCGGCACCGCCGGAACAACCGCGCCGCCTCGTCGTACGACGTCGGGCCCGGCCGCCCGGTGCGCAGCGCGGCCAGCGCGAACGCCGCCCGCGCCTCCTCCAGGCCGTACCCCAGCTTGGCGAGCCGGTCCTGAACGGACGTCAGCCGGGACAGCGCCGCCTCGTGGTCGCCGCGGGCCGCCCGCACCATCGCCTCCGCCCGGTCCAGCACGGCCAGCACGCTCTCCCGGCCCAGCCGGAGCGCGTGCTCGCGCGTCACGTCGATCACGTCCTGTGCCTCGCCCGGCTCACCGACCCGGACCAGCGCCTCGGCGAGGTCGCCCTGCCAGCGGCCCCGGGCCGGGTCGGTGATGCCCAGACCCTGCTCCAGCTCCCGCACCCGGCGCAGCGAGCCGACCGCGCCCGCCGCGTCCCCGGCCACCAACTGGGCGTGGCCCAGCGCGGCCAGCGCGCGCGAGACGTACATCTGGTCGCCGTCCTCCTCGGCCTTCCCCGCCGCCTCCCGGGCCAGTGCCAGCGCCCGGTCGACGTCACCGCCGGAGGCCTCGGCGAGGGAGGCCAGCATCGCGGAGGCACCCAGGCCGATGCCGGAGTCCCGGGCCAGCCGGAGGCTCTCGCGGGCGAGGTCGAGGGCGCGTCCGCAGTGCCCGGAGCGCAGTTCGGTCTCGGCGAGGAAGCGCTGGAAGTGCACCTCGCTCTCGACCATGCCGCGCCGGCGCACCTCGCGCAGCAGCGCGGTGATGGTCGACCGGGCCTCGGGGAGCTGATCGCTCATCAGCAGCCAGCGGAACCGGGCCGCCCCGACGCCGTTGTGATGGCACGCCACGTAGGGGTCCTGGGGTTCCCGCAGGGCCCGCTTGATGGTGGTGGGGGCGTTCGGGTGGCCCATCAGGGTCTCGGTCGAGGCCTGGAAGGAGAGCGCCATCAGCTCGGTGCGCCGGTCGTCCCCGCGGGCCGCCAGATCGGCCGTGTGCGCGGCCTCCTTGCGGGCCTCGGCGAAGTCGCCCTCCACGATCAGCTTGCGCCAGGCCAGCCGGTAGTGGACCAGGGCGAGCAGCCGCGGGTCGTCGCCGGCGTCGGCGAGGGCCTGCGGGAAGACGGCGTCGACCTCGCCCAGGGACTGCCCGGCGGCCTCGATCACCACCTCCCAGGCCCGGATCCGCTCGGCGGGCACGGTCGCCCGGGTCAGCACCTCGCGCGCGATGTCCCGGGCGAGGTCCACCTCGCCGGCGGTGATCGCGTCCTCGGCGGCCTGGAGCCGCCGCTCGTCCGGGGCGGGGGCGCCGTCCGGCGGGGTGTGCCGGGCGGCCAGCAGTCCGAGGGAGGCGGCGACCGAGGGGGCGCCCCGGTCGCGGGCGAGCGCGGCGGCCTCGGCGAGCCGGGCGGCGACCTCCGGGTCGGTGCCGGTGGTGGCCAGGGCGAGGTTGCGGGCCCGCTCGATCGGATCGGAGGCGGCGGTGGACAGCGCGGCGTGCGCGGCCCGGCGCTCCTGGGCGGGCGCCTCCGCGTACAGCGCGGCCGAGATCAGCGGATGCGCGAAGCGTACGGCCGGCCCCTCGGGCTCCGTCGCCAGCAGCCCGAGGGCCGCCGCCTGCGCGGTCTCGGCCTCGGCGTTCTCGCGGCCGGCGGCATGCAGCAGGGCCAGCGTGGGGCGGGCGCCGGCGCTGGCCACGAGCAGGGTGCGGCGGGCCTCGTCGGAGAGCATGTCGAGGCGGCTGAGGACCAGGGCGCGCAGCGAGGTCGGCACCGGCAGGGGCTCGCCGGGCCGGGGCGGCGTCGGGCTCTCGCCGAGGGCGCGGCCCAGTTCCAGGGCGAAGAGCGGGTTGCCGCCGCTGGTGCGGTGGATCTCCCGCATCGTCGAGCGGGGCAGGTCGGTGTAGCCGCGGTGGTCGAGCAGCGCGGAGACCTGGGCGCGGGAGAGGGGGTTGAGCCGGACGGCGATGGTGTCGGGCGGGGACGCGCGTAGATGACGGTCGTACTCCTGCTCCTCCGTCCGTACCGCGCACAGCAGCTGGACGGGGGTGTCGCCGAGTCGGCGGGCGGCGAAGCCGAGGAGTTCGGCGCTGGCCGAGTCCAGCCACTGCAGATCGTCGGCGACGAGCAGGACGGGGCCCGTGGCGGCGAGCGCGCGCAGGGCCGACAGCACGGCCAGACGCAGGGCGAGGCCGTCGCGTTGCAGAGTCGATTCGCCTCGGCCGGTGAGCGCCGACTCCAGGGCCGTGCGCTGGGCGGCGGGCAGCTTGTCCGAGATCTCGTCCAGCACGAGGCCGAAGAGGTCGGCCAGAGCCAGGAAGGGGAGGTGGGATTCGGACTCGGTCGCCGAGCAGCGCAGGACGGTGCGGGCCGCCTCGCCGTAATCCGCGGCCAATGCCCGCAGCACGGTCGACTTTCCTATTCCGGCCGGGCCGTGCAGCAGCACACTGCCACCGCGCGTCAGCTGGTCACGGGCGGCCGTGAACAGCTCGTCCCTGCCGATGACCAGGTCGGGGCGGCATCTGGCAGGCTCCTTGAAGTCCCGTCGCACGGTCACCGCTCCCCTCCGAGTGTCGTGTCCGGGCCAAATTCTAGGCAACGTCCCTTTGAAATTCGGAGACACGGCGTGGTGAGGCATATAACAACGTGACGCATAGGGAAATTCATGGAGACGATGGATGAATGGTCTCTTGTCGTGAGGGGCCTCCCTGGCTTGATGTGATCGCTGCTCCCACGCATCTTGCACCGCCCGCGCTACGGGCATGTTGCGCACCCCGCGGTCAGGGCAGCAGGCCCGCCCTCCGGGCCACGACCACCGCCTCTCCCCGGGTGCGCGCGCCCAGCCGGCGCATCGCCGACCTCAGATAGCCCTTGACCGTCTCCGGGCGCAGCCCCAGCCGCTCGGCCGCCGCCGCGTTCGTCGCCCCCGCCGCCACCCACGCCAGTACGTCCAGCTCACGCGGGGCCAGGGCGACCGGCTGCCCCGCCGGCCGCTCCGCCGGCCCGGCGGCCAGCAGCCCGCAGACCTCCAGGAGCTCGGCGCGCAGGGCCGGATCGGCGATCCGCGGGGCCAGGGCGCGCAGGGCCGTGTGCGCCTCGCGCACCTGCTCCCAGCCGGCCCCCGCCCCGGTGTCCGGACCGGGCCCCGCGCCCGCGGTGCCCGGCCGGGCCGCCGTCAGCAGGTCCCGCGCCTCGTCCCCGACCACCAGCGCCTGCTCCACGTCCCGCGCCGCCTGCACGGCCGCGGTCAGCGTGCGGTCGCCCAGCGGCTGGGCCGTGCGCAGGGCGCCGTACAGCACCCCGCGCACCCGGCGCCGTACGACCACCGGGATCGCCAGCACCGAGCGCAGGCCCTCCTCCGCGACGGCCGCGTCGTACTCGTGACTGATCTGCCGGGAGAGGGAGTAGTCGGTCACCGCGCACGGGCGGGCCAGCGCCACCGCCTTGCCGCCGAGACCGTTGCCGGAGGTCACCGCCAGTCCGCGCAGCGCGAGACCGGCCGCGCCGCTGAACTCGCTGATCCGCATCCGCTGCCGCCCCGGCTCCACCAGACCGCCGAAGGCGACCGGCAGCCCCGTCGCCCGCCGCAGCCGCGCCAGCGCACCGCGAATCTCCACCGTTCCGGCCGCGTCTGCCGCCACGTTCTCGCCCTTTCCGCGCGGCTTGGTGCCGCACACCCCCGTCCGGGGGTAGTGAGACCTGCATCACGGATTACACGATGGCAGAGAGCCGCCCGGCAATGGTCCGGCGCCACGGGAGTGAGCCGCAGGGGCCGAGCGCCCCGGAGGCGCAGGACCGAGCAAGCCAAGAAAGCACGGAGGACAGATGACGACGGCGACGGCGACGGAGCGTTTCCGCAGAGCCCGCGACTTCCTGCTGGAACACCGCGAGGACTACACAACCGCTTACGAGCGTTTCGAGTGGCCCCGCCCGGACCGCTTCAACTGGGCCCTCGACTGGTTCGACGTCATCGCCGACGGCAACGGGCGCACGGCGCTGCACATCGTGGAAGAAGACGGTTCCGAAACCCGTCTCAGCTTCGCCGAACTGTCGGAACGCTCCGACCGGCTCGCGAACTGGCTGCGCGGACGCGGCGTCGCCGCCGAGGACCGGATCCTCGTCATGCTCGGCAACCAGGCCGAACTCTGGGAGACCGCGCTGGCCGCGATGAAGCTGCGGGCCGTCGTCGTCCCGGCCACTCCGCTGCTCGGCCCCGCCGACCTCACCGACCGCGTGGAACGCGGCCGCATCCGGCACGTCCTCGTCCGCACCGAGGACACCGGCAAGTTCGACGAGGTCCCCGGCGACTACCGGCGCATCGCGGTCGGCGGCGCACCCGACGGCTGGCAGCGGTTCGAGGACGCCTACACGGCCCCGGCCGGCTTCACGCCCGACGGCCCCACCCTCGCCGACGACCCGCTGATGCTCTACTTCACTTCCGGTACGACCGCCCGCCCCAAGCTGGTGGAGCACACCCACACCTCGTACCCCATCGGGCATCTGTCGACGATGTACTGGATCGGCCTCCGGCCGGGCGACGTACACCTCAACATCTCCTCGCCCGGCTGGGCCAAGCACGCCTGGTCCAACCTCTTCGCCCCGTGGAACGCCGAAGCAACCGTTTTCATCCACAACTACACCCGCTTCGACCCGGCCCGGCTGATGACCGAGATGGACCGGGCCGGGGTCACGACGTTCTGCGCCCCGCCCACCGTCTGGCGCATGCTCATCCAGGCCGACCTCACCCAGCTGGGCACCCCGCCCCGCGAGGCGGTGGCCGCGGGCGAGCCGCTCAATCCCGAGGTCATCGAGCAGGTGCGGCGCACCTGGGGGGTGACCGTCCGGGACGGTTTCGGGCAGACCGAGACGGCCGTGCAGATCGCCAACAGCCCCGGACAGGAGCTGAAGACCGGCTCGATGGGCCGGCCGAGCCCCGGCTACCGGGTGGAGCTCCTCGACCCGGTGTCGGGCGCGCCGGGCGTGCAGGAGGGCGAGATCGCGCTGGCCCTGGCGGCCCGGCCGGTCGGCCTGATGACCGGTTACCACGGCGACGCCGACCGCACGGCGGAGGTGATGGCCGGCGGCTACTACCGCACCGGCGACATCGGCAGCCGCGACGAGAACGGTTACCTCACCTACGTCGGCCGGTCCGACGACGTCTTCAAGGCCTCCGACTACAAGATCAGCCCCTTCGAGCTGGAGAGCGCGCTACTGGAGCACGAGGCGGTCGCCGAGGCGGCCGTCGTCCCCGCCCCGGACGAACTGCGCCTCGCCGTGCCCAAGGCCTACGTCGTGCTCGCCGAGGGCTGGGAGCCCGGTCCCGACACCGCGAAGGTGCTGTTCGAGCACTCCCGCCAGGTCCTCGCCCCGTACAAGCGCGTGCGCCGCCTGGAGTTCGCCCCGCTGCCCAAGACGGTGAGCGGCAAGATCCGCCGCATCGAGCTGCGCGAGGCGACCGAGGCGGGTTCGCCCGACGAGTACCGCGAGGAGGACTTCCGGTGAGCGAGGCGTCGTACGCGCAGACCAGGACCGTTTCGTACGCGCACGGGACGAGCGCGACCGCGCTGCTCGGGGACACCATCGGCGCCGACCTGGACCGCACGGCGCAGCGCTGGCCGGACCGCGAGGCACTGGTCGACGTGCCGTCCGGGCGACGCTGGACGTACCGCCGATTCGTCGAGGACGTCGACCGGCTGGCGTACGCGCTGCTCGCGAGCGGGGTCGCCAAGGGTGACCGGGTGGGCATCTGGGCGATCAACTGCGCGGAGTGGGTGCTCGTCCAGTACGCCACCGCCCGGATCGGCGCGATCATGGTGAACATCAACCCGGCGTACCGCACGCACGAGGTCGAGTACGTCCTGCGACAGGCGGGCATCTCCGTGCTGTTCGCCTCGCTGAGCCACCGGACGAGTGACTACCGCGCGATGGTGGAGGAGGTACGCGGCAGATGCCCGCAACTGCGGGAGACCGTTTACATCGGTGATCCCACCTGGGATGCCCTGCTGCGGCGTGGCACGCCCGACCTCTACGAGGCCTTCCACACCCGCAGAAACGAGTTGTCCTGCGACGACCCCGTCAACATCCAGTACACCTCGGGTACTACGGGCTTCCCCAAGGGAGCCACCCTCTCCCACCACAACATTCTCAACAACGGTTACTTCGTGGGCGAGTCGATCGCCTACAGCGAGCAGGACCGGATCTGCATCCCGGTGCCCTTCTACCACTGCTTCGGCATGGTGATGGGAAACCTGGCGGCCACCTCGCACGGCGCCTGCATCGTCGTCCCGGCTCCGTCCTTCGACCCGAAGGCCACGCTGGAGGCGGTCCAGCGAGAGCGGTGCACCTCCCTGTACGGCGTGCCGACCATGTTCATCGCGGAGTTGAACCTGCCCGACTTCGCGAGCTACGACCTCTCCTCCCTGCGCACCGGCATCATGGCGGGCTCGCCCTGCCCGGTCGAGGTGATGAAACGGGTGGTCGCCGAGATGAACATGGCGGAGGTGTCGATCTGTTACGGCATGACCGAGACCTCGCCCGTCTCCACCCAGACCCGCCGCGAGGACGACCTGGAGCATCGCACCGGCACCGTGGGCAGGGTCCTGCCGCACATCGAGGTGAAGGTCGTGGACCCGGTGGACGGGGTGACCCGACCACGCGGCGTCGCGGGCGAGCTGTGCACCCGCGGCTACAGCGTGATGCTCGGTTACTGGAGCGAGCCCGAGAAGACCGCCGAGTCGATCGACGCGGGACGCTGGATGCACACCGGGGACCTGGCGGTGATGCGTGAAGACGGTTACGTCGAGATCGTCGGCCGGATCAAGGACATGATCATCCGGGGCGGGGAGAACATCTACCCGCGCGAGATCGAGGAGTTCCTCTACGGCCACCCGGGGATCCGGGATGTGCAGGTCGTCGGCGTCCCGCACGAGAAGTACGGCGAGGAGGTCCTCGCCTGTGTGATCCCGGCCGACGCGGCGGACCCGCTGACGCTGGAGGAGTTGCGCGCCTACTGCGAGGGCCGGCTGGCGCACTACAAGATCCCGAGCCGGCTGTGGATCATGGAAACCTTTCCGATGACCGTTTCGGGGAAGGTACGGAAGATCGAGCTGCGCGAGGGGTACGGCCTCTAGCGGGGTTTCCATGCTGCGGGCCACTCAAGTCACTCGGGTCACTCCGGTTGTCCGGGTTTCCTACGGCGATGGCCGTCGTCTCAGGCGTCCCCGGCGTCCAGGGCGTCGGCCATCGAGTTGACCGGCTGCGGGGTGCCCGTCAGGTCCAGCACGAAGAGCGGTACGCGCAACTGGTCTGCGCGGGCGCGGGCCTCCTCGGCGTATCCGGCCAGGGAGAAGTAGACGCAGTCCGCGGATTCCGTCATGGCCGTCAGCCACAGGCACTCCACGTCCCGCAGTGAGGCCGGGCGCACGCTGGGGTCCACCTGGGCCACGAGCCCGCGGGCGGCGAGGCCGATGCCGGAGGTGGGCCGCTGATCGGCCCGCCGGATGTCCCCGTGCCCGAGCCAGTTCAGATAGAGCGCGGCCGCGGTGACCGCGTCGCGGGCGGTACGGATGGCGACGGGCCGAAAGGCACGCCGCTGTGCGGCCGGTGCCGGTTTCGGCCCTGGTGCCGGTGTGGGTGTGGATGCCGGTGGGGACGGCGGCGGCGATGTCGACGCGCTTGTCACGGGCCCTGGATCGGGCCCAGGCCCTGGCTCCGGCCCACGCCCCGACTCCGGCTCGGGCCCTGCCCCCGGCTCGGGGGCAGGGTGGTCGGTCACCGGGATCCGTATCACCGCTCCGCAGGCGCAGCCCAGTTCAGGGTGCGGCCACTGGTGCCGCCGGTGGCAGGCGGGGCAGCGCAGGGCGACCCACTCGTCGTCCCACGCCCGGTGCGCGACGGTCGTCGGCGCCGTCCGCCGGTCGAGCACGGGCGTGACGGGGGCACCGCACGCGCACGGATAACAGGGCGCGGTGTAGAGGCGCTCGCGCCGACAGGCCGGGCAGCACACCGGCACGCTCTCGGGCATGGCCCCCATCGTCCTCCTCCGGCCCCCGCTTGTCCGTCTCTTGACGACCTTCGCGTCCCGACTTACATTGCTTCCAGATAGTAGAAAGTATTTTCCGCATCACGGAAGTGAGCGGAGTGCTGAACACCGATGGAAGGGCTCACCGCGGGGCGCGACGGGAGAGCGAATCCGACAGCTAGAGCAGCTGAAGCAGTCGAAGCAGGAGTAGCCCATGGCTCGTATGACCGCTGCCCGCGCGGCAGTCGAGATCCTCAAGCGCGAGGGCGTCACCAGCGCGTTCGGTGTCCCCGGCGCGGCGATCAATCCCTTCTACGCGGCGCTCGGGGCTTCCGGCGGGATCGACCACACCCTCGCCCGTCATGTGGAGGGCGCCTCGCACATGGCCGAGGGCTACACCCGTACCCACCCGGGCAACATCGGGGTCTGTGTCGGCACCTCCGGCCCGGCAGGCACCGACATGATCACCGGGCTGTACTCCGCCCTCGGCGACTCCGTCCCGATCCTGTGCATCACGGGCCAGGCGCCGACCGCCGTGATCCACAAGGAGGACTTCCAGGCCGTCGACATCGCCTCCATCGCCAAGCCGGTGACCAAGATGGCGGTCACTGTCCTGGAGGCGGCCCAGGTGCCCGGAGTCTTCCAGCAGGCCTTCCATCTCATGCGCTCCGGCAGGCCGGGTCCGGTCCTGATCGACCTGCCGGTCGACGTCCAGCAGACGGAGATCGAGTTCGACGTGGACACGTACGAGCCGCTGCCCGTCTACAAGCCGGCCGCGACCCGTGCGCAGATCGCGAAGGCGCTGGCGATGCTGAACGCGTCCGAGCGTCCGCTGATCGTCGCGGGCGGCGGTGTCATCACCGCCGACGCCGCCGAACTCCTTCTGGAATTCGCCGAGTTGACCGGCACTCCGGTCATTCCGACCCTGATGGGCTGGGGTGCGGTCCCCGACGACCACGAGCTGAACGCCGGCATGGTCGGCCTCCAGACCTCGCACCGCTACGGCAACGCGACGTTCCTGGAGTCCGACTTCGTCCTCGGTATCGGCAACCGCTGGGCCAACCGTCACACCGGCCGTATCGACGTCTACACGGCCGGCCGCACCTTCGTCCACGTCGACGTGGAGCCCACCCAGATCGGCAAGATCTTCGCCCCGGACTACGGGATCGCCTCGGACGCGAAGGCGGCTCTGGAGCTCTTCGTCGAGGCGGCGAGGGAGTCCAGGGCGGCGGGCACGCTTCCCGACCGTTCCGCGTGGGCGGCCGCCGCGCAGGAGAAGAAGGCGACCCTCCAGCGTCGTACGCACTTCGACGACATCCCGATCAAGCCGCAGCGCGTCTACGAGGAGATGAACAAGGCATTCGGTCCGGAGACCCGGTACGTCACCACCATCGGGCTCTCGCAGATCGCCGGCGCCCAGATGCTGCACGTCTACCGGCCGCGCCACTGGATCAACTGCGGCCAGGCGGGGCCCCTCGGCTGGACGATCCCGGCGGCTCTGGGCGTGGCGAAGGCCGACCCGGAGGCGCAGGTCGTGGCCCTCTCCGGGGACTACGACTTCCAGTTCATGATCGAGGAGCTGGCGGTCGGCGCGCAGCACAAGATCCCTTACGTCCATGTCCTCGTCAACAACTCCTACCTGGGACTGATCCGACAGGCGCAGCGGGCGTTCGACATCGACTTCCAGGTCAATCTGGAGTTCGAGAACATCAACTCGCCCGAGCTGGGCGTCTACGGCGTCGACCACGTCAAGGTCGTCGAGGGCCTCGGCTGCAAGGCGATCCGGGTGACGGACCCCGCCGAGTTGGGGGCCGCCTTCGAGCAGGCCAAGAAGCTGGCCGCCGAGTTCCAGGTGCCGGTCGTCGTGGAGGCGATCCTGGAGCGCGTCACCAACATCTCGATGAGCGGCACCAACGACATCGGCAACGTGGTGGAGTTCGAGGAACTCGCGACCGAGCCCGGGCATGCGCCGACATCGATCAGGACGCTGAAGGTCTGAGGTGGTGGCCTGAGGCCGAAGGGCCGAGGCTGAACGGCTGAGGCCGAGAGTCTGAGGCCGAGAGTGAGGCCGAGAGTCTGAGGCCGAAGCCCGTCGTCGCGAAGGGGCGGCCCGTCCCGTGGGACGGGCCGCCCCTTTCCGCTTTCTCTGTATGCGTTTTCCGAGACCGTTGCCGTGCGCAATTCCGGTAGGCGTTTCCTGAGCCCGTTTCCTGAACGCGTTTCCTGAACCCGTTTCCGGGGGCTCAGTCGGAGCCGCCGCCGCCCCCACCCCCGCAGCTGTACATCGTCCCGCCCGTGCCACCGCCCCGCGGTGAGCGTCGGTGGAACCCCTGGTCCGCCACCTCGGCCCGGGCGATCAGACCCGCCCGCAGGGCGAAGCGCGCCGCCAGGACACTCAGGGCGGGCTCGCCGTGCAGGGCCACCGCCATCAGGACGTCGTCCGTCGACAGTCCTTTCCTGCCGGCCGGCAGGGGATGCGCGTCCCGCAGGGCGCGCAGAGCGCGTCGAGCGGCGCGGGTGCGCCGCGGCGGCAGGGAGCGCAGCATCCCGGCCGCCACCAGCCCGGCCCGCAGCCCGGACAGGCCTCCCGCACATTCGGCCGGGACTCCAACTCCGCGACACTCGCAGGCCGTTGCAGCGACGCGTAGACCGCCTCGGGCAGGGCGCCCAGCGCAGGCAGGGCGTCCAGGGCGTCCTGGGCGGGCCGACCGCCTCCCGCGTCCCCGGCCGACGGCTCTCCTGTCACCCCCGGCGCCCTTGTCACCCCCGGCGCCCTTGTCACCGTCGCCCGGATCCGGCCCGGCCGGCCCGCGTCGACCAGCCCCCTCAGCTGAAGGGCGAGCGCGGCCACCGTGACCGCCGCCCGCGGACCGCCCCGCAGCAGCGCGACCTCGAACGGCTCCAGTCGGACCGACGTACCACCGCTCATGTCCCCACCCCCGGAACGAGGCCCGCCGCCCCCGTGTCGGCGGGCCCCGCGTGACCACAATGTGCCCTCGCCCGGGGGTGGTTGAAGCCTCTTGAACAGAGTTCAGAGGTTGATTTGAGGTTGGCGTGCCCGGCCTACTCCTCGGGCCGGTGCCCGTGCTCCTCCGACAGTCCCGGCCAGTCGTCGGGGCCGCCGCCCTGCCACTCGATGAGGTCGCTCTCCTCCACCTCGATCCGGTCCAGGTCGGCCAGGCGGAGGATCTCGATGACGTCGTCGAGGTGGGAGGCGACCCCGAGAACAGCGTCACCCGAGGTGACCCGCCGGGACCCGTCCAGGGCCGGAGGGTGGACCACGATGTGGGGATAATGCGGCGCATTGTTCATATGCGTATTCCTATCCAGACCGGCACCCTTGTTCACAGGGCAACGCGCGGCGCTCCCTCGTCGGTCCTGCTGACGGGGGAGTGCCGGGGCGTGGATGGCCGTCCGACGGCGCGAGGCCGGGCGCGACAGGACGTTCGCGCCGCCGGACGGAGCTTTCGGGAGTGAGGTGTGGGGTGCGGCGTGGGGAGGTGGGGGCAGGGACCGCGGCGGGTTGCGACGGAGCCGGGAGTGGGCTTCCCTCAGGTCGAGAAGCGGGCCCCGTTCCTTCACCACCGCACTGGCTCGCACGCCGCCGCGGTCCTCGCCCTGCCCGCGCCCGTGTCCGGCGACCACCCCTCATCCGGGTCGCACGGTACGGTCGCGGGCCGCGCGTACGAGGTCGTGACGTACCGTCAGGACCCGTACGCGAGCCGGTTGTTCGGTTGCCGGCCGTCGGTGCCGGGCGAGCCGGTCGGCAACCGGTTGCAGTATGGGTTTCCGGGCGGCGTCGCCGCTTGGGCGCGACAGGACAGATGTCAGCGACGGCGCCGCCCGGAAGTCTCAGAGTCGCGCGCCCGAGAGACGCTCGACGGCCCGCAGCAGGGCCGAGTGGTCCAGTCCGCCGTCGCCCTGCGCGCGCAGGCTCGCGACCAGCTGGGCGACCACCGCGCCGACGGGCAGGGCCGCGCCGACGTTGCGGGCGGCGTCCGTGACGATGCCCATGTCCTTGTGGTGCAGGTCGATCCGGAAGCCCGGCTTGAAGTCACGGGTGAGGAAGTTGTCCTTCTTCCGGGCCAGCACGGTCGAGCCGGCGAGCCCGCCGCCCAGCACGTCCAGCGCAGCCTTCAGGTCCACGCCCGACTTCTCCAGGAAGACCACGGCCTCGGCGCACGCCTGGATGTTCACGGCGACGATCAGCTGGTTGGCGGCCTTCACGGTCTGGCCCGAGCCGTGCGGACCGCACAGCACGATGGTCCTGCCGAGCGCCTCGAAGAGGGGCTCCGCCTCGTCGAAGTCGGCCTGCTCGCCGCCCACCATGATGGACAGCACGGCCTCCACGGCACCGGCCTCACCCCCGGACACGGGGGCGTCGAGCACCCGGACGCCCTTGTCCTTCGCCGCCCGGGCCAGGTCGATCGAGGTCTGCGGGGTGATCGAGGACATGTCGATCAGAAGCGCCCCGGGCCGCGCGTTCTCCAGGATGCCTTCGGGGCCGTAGGCGATGGCCTCGACCTGCGGTGAGGCGGGCACCATGGTGATCACGACGTCGGCGTCGCGCACCGCCTCGGCGATGGACCCCGCGGCGCTGCCGCCGGCGGCGGCCAGCCGGTCCAGCTTGTCCTGTTCCAGGGTGAAGCCGGTGACGTCGTAACCCGCCTTGAGCAGGTTCTCGGACATGGGCGAGCCCATGATGCCGAGGCCTATCCAGGCGATCTTGGGAAGTGCGGGAAGTGCGTTGCTCATCGGGGGTGCCTCTCGGTACGGGGGATCAGCGGGGCAGCCAGTCGAAGGCCTCGGCGCTCGGACGGTCGCCCGGCTTGTACTCGAGGCCGACCCAGCCGTCGTAGCCGGCCTTGCGCAGCCGGTCGAGGAGATCCTCGAGGGGGAGTGAGCCGGTGCCCGGCGCGCCACGGCCCGGGTTGTCGGCGATCTGCACATGGCCGGTCCGTGACGCGTAGCGCTCGATCACCGCCGGCAGGTCCTCGCCGTTCATCGACAGGTGGTACAGGTCCATCAGGAACTTCGCATTGCCGAGCCCCGTCGCGTCGTTGACCTTGTCGACGATCCCGATCGCGGCCGGTGCGCTGACCAGCGGGTAACGGGGCGACTCGGGCCGGTTCAGCGCCTCGACGAGCAGGATCGCGCCGATCCGGTGCGCGGCCCGGGCCGCGAGGACCAGGTTCTCCAGCGCCAGCGCGTCCTGCTCGGCCGGGTCCACTCCGTCGAGGCGGTTGCCGTACAGCGCGTTGAGCGCGCGGCAGCCCAGGGACCGCGCGAAGCCGGCGGCCACGTCGATGTTGGCGCGGAACCGCTCCGACTCCTCGCCGGGCAGCGACAGGGCGCCGCGGTCGGGGCCCGGGAGCTGTCCGGCGTAGAAGTTGAGGCCGGTGAGCTGTACGCCCGCGTCCTCGATCGCCTTCCGCAGGGCGTCGAGCTCGGACGGCTCGGGGGTGGGGGAGTCGATCCAGGGCCACCACAGCTCGACCGCGGTGAAGCCGGCCGCGGCGGCGGCCGCGGGGCGCTCCAGGAGCGGGAGTTCCGTGAAGAGGATCGACAGGTTGACGTTGAAGCGCTGGTCGTCGAAGCCCATAGGGTTCCGCGCTCCTTCCGTGTCGAGTGTTTCCGTATTGCGGAAGTTGTTTTCTGCTTATTGGAAGATTGCCGGTCGGTCGGGCGGCTTGTCAAGGGGATGGGGGGGGCGCCGGAGCCCGGTCGAGGTGGAATCCCGAGTCCGGGGTGATCGTCCGTCCGGTCCGTTAAGGTCGGGGTCCGGGCGCCGAAGGTCCGGTCCCGTTCAGAGAGGTGTGGGGCGCGATGCGACTGAAAGTGGAGTTCACCACCGAGCCCTTCGACCTCGACGAGGCGCCCGCGCACGCGCTGGTCGCCCGTGAGGTGATCGAGGCGGCCGACCTGGACGCGGTGGACGTCGGGCCGTTCGGCAACACCGCGGTGGGGGCCTCCGACGCCGTGCTCGCCGCCGTGGACGCGCTGCTGCGCAAGTCCCTCGGCGCGGGTGCCACCCGCATCTCGCTCCAGGTCAACGTCATCGGGGACGACGCGGACCGGGACGCGGGCGGCGATGTCGTCGGGGAGGGCGTGTGAGCACCTCCGGTGACGAGGCCTTCATCGCGGCCGTGAAGCCGCTGATCGACGCGATGGGCGGGGAGATGATCCCGCCGGACGAGGCCGGCGCCGACGACGTCGTCCTGGCCTGGGAGGGCGCCGACGCCGTCGCCGTACGCCTGCCCCAGCTCGCCGACTCCCTCGATCACATCCTCGCCGCCATGGAGCGCAGGAAGGGCAGGCCGCTGGCCGACCTGGACCGCAAGGCCAAGCAGGAGGTCGTACGGATACTCGAGGCGCGCGGCGCCTTCTCCGTACGGCACGGGGTGGAGACCGTGGCGAGCGCGCTCGGGGTGAGCCGCTTCACGGTCTACAACTACCTCAACCGGGAGAAAGAGGCCTGAGCGGTCTCCCGGGGAGCCTGCGAGGTCGATCAGGGGCGATGGTGGGTCGCTGGGGGACGGCCGGGTTTCGTTACCCGAATTTTCAACAAAGTGTTGACGTGGTGTCGCGGACAGGCGTTAGCTGGCCGCAGCCCGCTCAAGCACGAAGGCCGTCTCGCGGCCACGGAGGCTCCCGTGACTTCGACTTCCCCACCCCCGGGCCTGGCCCGGTTCAACGACCTCGAGGAGTCCGTGGCCCGCGCCGCGCTCCACGAGGCGTGCGCCTCCACGGCGTGGGCCACCCGACTGCTCGCGGCCCGCCCCTACGCCACCGTCGCCGACCTGTACACCGTCAGCGACGCCGCGATGGCCGGCCTGACCGCCACGGACCTGGCGGAGGCGATGGCCGGGCACCCGCCGATCGGCCGTCCGAAGCCCGGCGATCCGACCTCGGCCCGTGAACAGCGCGGCATGGCCGGCGCCTCCGAGGACCTCAAGGCCGAGATGCTCGAACTGAACCTGGCCTACCAGGAGAGGTTCGGCCACGTCTTCCTGATCTGCGCCACCGGTCGCACGGGCGAGCAGATGCGCGACGCGGTCAAGGAACGGATCGGCAACGCGCCGGAGCAGGAACGGGAGATCGTCCGCGTCGAACTGGGCAAGATCAACCGTATCCGCCTCGCCCGACTCGTCGAAGAGGACTGACACACCCCATGAGCACCAGCAGCACCGCATCGGTGTCCACCCACATCCTGGACACCTCCGTCGGCCGACCCGCCGCGGGAGTCGCCGTCCACCTCTCCGCCCGCTCGGGCCGGGGTGCCCGGCACGGGCAGGAGGGGGACTGGCGGGCGCTCGGCGGTTCCGCCACCGACGCGGACGGCCGCTGCAAGGACCTGCCGGCACTGCCGGAGGGGACCACCCATGTACGGCTCGACTTCGCCGTGGAGGCGTATTTCGAGCGATCCGAGAAGAAGCAAGCCGATGCGCAGCAGGACGCCCCCGCGAATCGGGACAGCGGTCCCACAGCAGTGTTCTTCCCCGAGGTGGCGATCACCTTCGCCGTCGTGCCCGGCGAGCACTACCACGTACCGCTGCTGCTCAACCCGTTCGGCTACTCCGTTTACCGAGGGAGCTAGCTAGATGCCCACCTACCTGGGACAGAACCAGTACGGCAAGGCCGAGAACCGAGTCGTCAAGATCACGCGGGACGGCACCACCCACCACATCAAGGACCTCAACGTCTCCGTGTCGCTCAGCGGCGACATGGACGAGGTCCACTACTCCGGCTCGAACGCCAACGTGCTGCCGACCGACACCACCAAGAACACGGTGTACGCGTTCGCCAAGGAGCACGGCGTCGAGTCCGCCGAGCAGTTCGGCATCCACCTCGCCCGCCACTTCGTGACCTCGCAGGAACCGATCAGGACCGCGCGGATCCGCATCGAGGAGTACAGCTGGGAGCGGATCGTGACGCCCGGCGAGGACGAACACTCCTTCGTCCGCCAGGGCCAGGAGACCCGCCTCGCCCAGATCACCTACGACGGCTCCGCCTGGGAGGTCGTCTCCGGGCTCAAGGACCTGACCGTCATGAACTCGACGAACTCCGAGTTCTGGGGCTACGTCAAGGACGAGTACACGACGCTGCCCGAGGCGTACGACCGCATCCTGGCGACCGAGGTGTCCAGCCGCTGGCGCTTCAACTGGTCCGACGACGCCCAGCAGGCGCCGGACTGGGAGGAGTCGTACGCCCAGGTCAAGAAGCACATGCTGCTGGCCTTCGCGCAGACGTACTCCCTCTCCCTGCAGCAGACCCTGTACGCCATGGGCGCGCGGATCATCGACCACCGCGGCGAGATCGACGAGGTCCGCTTCTCGCTCCCCAACAAGCACCACTTCCTGGTGGACCTGAAGCCGTTCGGGCTGAAGAACGACACCGCCGACGGAGCCGTCTACTACGCCGCCGACCGTCCCTACGGTCTGATCGAGGCCACCGTTCTGCGGGACGGCTGCGAGGCGAAGATCCCGGTGGACCTCACCAACCTCTGAACCGCCCCCCTTTTTTCGGCACCCGTGGCCGGCGAGCCCGCGCCTCACCGGCCACGGCACTCAAACTCCCAGGGTCCTGCCGTGCCCTCTCCACCAGAGTCCACTGAGTGAAAAGGACGCCACCATGGCAGCAGACCGGCGCACCGTCATCGAGAACTGTTCGATCGCGACCGTCGACGCCCAGGACACCGAGTACGCAAACGGTTACGTCGTCCTCGTCGGCAACCGGATCGAGTCGCTCGGCGCGGGCCGGGCCCCGGACGGCCTGGAGAACGTCGAACGCCGCATCGACGCCACCGGGCACCTGGTCACCCCGGGCCTGGTCAACACCCACCACCACTTCTACCAGTGGATCACCCGGGGCCTGGCCACCGACCACAACCTCTTCGACTGGCTCGTCGCCCTCTACCCCACCTGGGCGCGTATCGACGAACAGATGGTCCGCGCGGCCGCCCAGGGCTCCCTGGCGATGATGGCCCGCGGCGGCGTCACCACCGCCATGGACCACCACTACGTCTTCCCGAAGGGCTCCGGCGACCTGTCCGGCGCGATCATCGGCGCCGCCCGCGACATGGGCGTCCGCTTCACCCTCGCCCGCGGTTCCATGGACCGCAGCGAGAAGGACGGCGGACTGCCCCCGGACTTCGCCGTCGAGACCCTGGAGGGCGCGCTCGCCGCCACCGAGGAGACCGTCAGGCAGCACCATGACGCCTCCTTCGACGCGATGACCCAGGTCGCCGTCGCTCCCTGCTCGCCCTTCTCCGTCTCCACCGAACTGATGCGGCAGGGAGCCGAGTTGGCCCGCCGAGTCGGTGTGCGTCTGCACACCCACGGCTCGGAGACGGTCGAGGAGGAGAAGTTCTGCCACGAGCTGTTCGGCATGGGCCCGACCGACTACTTCGAGTCCACCGGCTGGCTCGGCGAGGACGTGTGGATGGCCCACTGCGTCCACATGAACGACTCCGACATCGACGCCTTCGCCCGGACGGGGACGGGCGTCGCCCACTGTCCGTCGTCCAACGCCCGGCTGGCGGCCGGCATCGCCCGGGTCCCCGACATGCTCAAGGCGGGCGTCCCGGTCGGCCTCGGCGTCGACGGCACGGCCTCCAACGAGTCCGGCGAACTCCACACCGAGCTGCGCAACGCCCTGCTCATCAACCGCCTGGGCGCCCACCGCGAGGCCGCCCTGAACGCCCGTCAGGCACTGCGCCTCGGCACCCACGGCGGTGCCCGGGTCCTGGGCCGCGCCTCGCAGATCGGCTCGCTGGAGCCGGGCAAGCTGGCCGACCTGGTGCTGTGGAAGCTGGACACCCTCGCCCACGCCTCCATCGCCGACCCGGTGACCGCCCTGGTCTTCGGCGCGGCCGCCCCCGTCACCGCCTCCTTCGTGAACGGCCGTCAGATCGTCGAGCACGGACGTCTGTTGCACGCCGACGAGGACGCGATCGCCCGCTCGACGCGCGAAGAGGCGCAGCGGCTGGCGCGCATCGCCGCACAGGGCTGAACCCGCCTGCTCCGTAAGGGACTCGGTCCCTGCGGGCTCTGAACTCCGGTCGAGGGGGACGGCCCTCGACCGGTAGCCGTGGCCGGGGCGCGCGTGGAACGCGCGTGCCCCGGAACGGTTCCCCACCGTCCCCGTTCGTTTCCGAGTACCTCCGGCTTCCAGGTACTTCCGCACCGCCGCACCACCTCCCTGACACCCGCGTCAGAGCCGACGTGTACCCGACCGGAGGAGAGCCGCCGTGTCCCCGCATGCAGTCGACCACCCCGTCGACGAGAAACTCCCCGCACCGAGAATGGCGACGAGCGGCCTCCAGCACGTGGCCGCCATGTACGCGGGAGTCGTCGCCCCGCCCCTGATCGTCGGCGCGGCCGTAGGCCTCACCGGCACCGAACTCACCTTCCTCACCGGCGCCTGCCTCTTCACGGCAGGTCTCGCCACCTTCCTCCAGACGCTGGGCGTCTGGAAGATCGGCGCCCGCCTTCCCTTCGTGAACGGCGTCACCTTCGCCGGGGTCGCGCCCATGACGGCGATCGTGGCCTCCACGGACGACAAGCGGGACGCCCTGCCCGTCATCTTCGGCGCGGTGATCGTCGCCGGTCTGCTGGGCTTTCTGGCCGCGCCCGTCTTCTGCAAGGCGGTCCGCTTCTTCCCGCCGGTCGTCACCGGGACGGTGATCACCCTGATCGGCGTCTCCCTGCTGCCCGTCGCTTTCGGCTGGGCGCAGGGTCCCGACCCCGCGGCCCCGGACTACGGTTCGACGACGAACCTGGGCCTGGCGGCGGCGACCCTCCTGCTCGTGCTGCTCCTGCGCCGCTTCACGCGCGGCTTCGTCAAACAGATCGCCGTACTGCTCGGGCTGCTCGCCGGCACGCTCGTCGCGATCCCCTTCGGCGTCACGGACTTCGGCCCGGTGGCCGACGCGGACGTCATCGGGTTCCCCACCCCCTTCCACTTCGGCGCCCCGCAGTTCCAGCTCGCGGCGATCCTGTCGATGTGCGTGGTGATGGTGGTCTCGATGACCGAATCCACCGCGGACATGCTGGCGTTGGGTGAGATCGTCGAACGCCCTGCGGACGAGCGGACCATCGCGGCCGGCCTGCGCGCCGACACCCTGGGCTCGGCACTCAGCCCCGTCTTCAACGGCTTCATGTGCAGCGCCTTCGCCCAGAACATCGGGTTGGTCGCGATGACAAAAATCCGCAGCCGCTATGTCGTCGCCACCGGTGGCGGTTTCCTCGTCCTGATGGGCCTGTGCCCGATGGCCGCCTCACTGATCGCCGTCGTACCCCGTCCGGTCCTCGGCGGCGCCGGCGTCGTCCTGTTCGGGTCGGTCGCCGCCAGCGGCATCCAGACCCTGGTGAGGGCAGGCCTGGAGAAGGACAACAACGTCCTGATCGTCGCCGTCTCCCTGGCCGTCGGCATCATCCCGATCACCGCGCCGGACTTCTACCACGCCTTCCCGGAGACGGCGAAGATCGTCCTGGACTCGGGCATCTCCACGGGCTGCCTGGCCGCCGTTCTGCTCAACCTGGTCTTCAACCACACCGGCCAGGGGCGGAACGCGGCGGACGTGACCCACCCGATGGAGGCGGGGGAGGAGATCACCGGGGCGTCCCGGGCCCCGGCCACGCCATGAGGTTCGCGAGCAACTCGGCCTGTTCGACGGCGTCGTCCAGCGCGTGGTGCGTGTGAGGACGCCTCGGCAGCAGGTGGGCCGGCATCGTCCGCTTCGCCACCGCCCGCAGCGGCAGCCCCGCCTTGGTGGCGTACAGCGTCTTCATGTCGAGGCAGCCGGAGTGCCCGAAGGGGCTCTCCCCGGTGAAGCGGATCAGGTACCAGTACAGGAACGTCCAGTCGTACGACGCCGGGTAGCCGCACATCACCGGCTGGGCGTCGCCGGTCACCTCGCGCACCCAGCGGGTGAACTGGGCCAGTGCCAGGGCGGGTTCGAGCCCCTCCTCGACCAGGCGGTCCCGGTCGAGCCCGCTCACGGCCAGGGCCTCGGGGACGAACTCGTCGCTGATCGGGCGCAGTTCACGGTAGAAGGTCTGCCGGGTGGGGTCGGCCGCGGTGAACCCGTCGGCGTCCTGCCGCCCGGCGACCGCCGCGCCCAGGCTCAGCAACGAGTACGGCCCCGGGATCGGACCGTCCGCCTCGACGTCGACCGAGAGATAGAGGCTGGGTTTCACGCGTCGTACGGCCATGGGACCGGAGCATCGCAGGTCCACGCGGCTCTCCGCATCCGAATTCACCGCTGCCGGAGCGGCTGGCAGGGGGTGGCCCGGGGCAGCCGTCCGGTGAAGAAAGCCCCCGGCGGAACACCCATCAGGGTGCGGAAGTCGGCCGTCATGTGCGACTGGTCGTAGTAGCCGGTGGCGGCGGCGAGTTCGGCCCACGGGGCGGAGGCCGCGTGGGTGAGGACATGGCGCAGCCGGTCGATGCGGGCGTAGTGCTTGGGGGAGACGCCCACGCCGTCGGCGAACAGGTTGCGCAACTGGCGTTCGCTCACCGCGAGTTCGCGGGCCACCTCCCGTACGGGGGCGGGGGTGCGGTACGGGCGGGTCGACAGGGCGTCGACGGCGGCCCGCAGCAGTCGTTCGCGCGAGCCGTCCGCGGCAGGCGGGAGCAGATCTGCCAGACGTGCCGTGATCCCGTCCCGCTCGCCCTCGCTCAGTTCGCGGGCGAGGCGTCGAGCCGTCCCGGTCGGCAGGTCGCCGAGCGGGACGACCCGGCCGACGAGGTCCACCGCCGCCACCCCGAACAGTGGCCCCACCCTCCCTGGTTCCAGGCGCAGTTGGACACACGACACCGACCGCTTGTGCAGGTCGGTGTGGTACGAGGCGCGGGTGCGCGGGCCCACCACCAGGGTGTCGCGGCGGCCGTTCCCCTCCTCGCGGACGACCACCTTCGTGTCCGTGTCCGGCACGTGCGCGAAGGCGTCGTCGAAGGGGCCGTCGACCGTGACCGCCCCGATGCCGGTGAACCACGGGCGCAGCGCGGAGGGGACGGGCAGGGCCCGCCCGGACGGGGACGACGGATCTGCCGGAAGCACGGGGCGGTTCGTCACGCCTCCACGGTAGGCGCGTCCCTGGTCCCCCGGGGCGGCCGAAGCGTGCCGGAATTTCCTAGAGACGCGGCGGGGGCGGACGTCAGCGTGGTCGACATGATTCTCGTGACCGGTGCCACGGGCACCATCGGCAGCGAACTCGTACGACACCTGGCCGCGCGCGGCGAGAAGGTGCGTGCCCTGACCCGCGATCCCGCGAGGTCGCACCTGCCTGCGGAGGTCGAGGTGGCACGTGGGGACTACCTCGACCGGTCCTCCCTGGAGGCGGCGATGTCCGGAGTGACGGCGGCCTTCCTGGTGGGTCTGCCGGGACCGTCCGTGCAGCACGACGGCGCCCTGGTGGCGGCGGCGCGGGCCGCGGGCGTGGGGAGGCTGGTCAAGCTGTCCGCGATCGCCACCGGTAATCCCGAGGTGGGCCCGGGAGGGGAGTGGCATGTCGCCGGCGAGCGGGCCGTCCGGGAGAGCGGGGCCCAGTGGGCGGTGCTCCGGCCCTCGTCCTTCGCCTCGAACACACTCGCTTGGGCGCAGGCGATCGGCGCCGGCGAGCCGGTACCGAACCTGAGCGGCGACGGCCTCCAGGGCATCGTCGACCCGCGGGACGTGTCGGAGGCGGCGGCGGTGGTCCTCCTCGACGAGCGCCGGACGGGCCGGACGTACACGCTGACCGGCCCCGAGACCATCAGCGTGCCCGGCCAGGCCGCCGTCCTCACGGATGTTCTCGGCCGGCCGGTGACGACACACGACCTCGCCCAGGACGAGGTGCGCGAGCACCTCCTCGGCTGGGGGCAGGACGAGGCCGTGGCGGACGGGATCGCGACGGGCTCCGCGTACGTCCGCCGAGGCGGGAACGCCGTCGTCACCGAGGACGTGCGGGAACTGCTGGTACGTCCGGCCCGGACGTACCGCGCGTGGGCACGGGACCACCGGGAGGCCTTCGGCACCGCATGAGCCACGGGGGCGGCCGAGCGACCGGGCCCCTCGCTCACCCGCCCCCACCGGGCCTTCGCCCCGCCGCACACGCTGCCGGGCTTTCGGCCTGCCGTCCGCCCTGCCGGGCTTTCGCTCCGGTCGGCCTTCGCTCCGCCGGGCTTCCGCCCGAGGCCCGCCCCCTTGCCGGGTCCCCTCCGCTGGGTCTCGGCCCCGCTGGGTCTCTGCTGGCGCTGGGTCTCTGCCCGCGCTGGGTCTCCGCCCCCGATGGGCTTGAGCCCCGCCGGGCCTCCGCCTCGGCACTCGCCCGTTCTCAGCCCCGGTCCCCCGGCCCCCGGCCCCCCGGCACCCTCAGCCACTGTCGCTGTCTCCCTCCGGGCGCCTCGTCCGGAGGGTCGCTGCTGCGAGTGCCAGTGCCGTTGCCGCGATCAGCGAAGCGACCCGGAATGCCAGCTGGTAGCCCTCCGCCGTGGCCGGCAGGAGTGGTGTGCCCCCGTCGAGCAGGTCGTCCGTGCGGCCGGCGGCCAGGGTGGACAGCACCGCGAGGCCGAGCGAACCACCCACCACCTGCGTGGTGTTGAAGAGTCCGGAGGCCAGGCCGCCGTCCTCCTCCCGGGCTCCCGACATGGCCAGTCCGGTCAGTGCGGGCATCGCGGCGGCGAAACCGGCGGCCATCAGCAGCATGGGCGGGAGGAAGTCGGCGGCGTAGGAACCGTCGGCCGGGGCGCGGCTCAGCAGCGCCATTCCGGCGGTGATCAGCACCAGACCGCCCAGCAGGACGCGGTACGGGCCGAAGCGGCCGAGGGTCCGCGCGGACAGGAACAGCATCAGCAGGCCGATCGCGACCGGCGCGGGCAGGAACGCCGTGCCGGTCGCCAACTCGCTGTACCCGAGGACGCGTTGCACGTACAGCGCGCCGATGAACTGGAAGCCGAACATCGTCGCGATCATCAGCACCTGGACGGCGTTCGCCCCGCTGAGCAGCCGGGAGCCGAACAGCCGCAGGCGCAGCAGCGGTCGCGCGGCCCTGGCCTGGCGCAGGACGAACCCCGTGAACAGGGCCGCGGCGAGCAGGGCAAGCAGCGCGGTCGCGGTGCCGTCGCGGCCGCCGGCGCCGACGATGACGTACACGGTCAGCATGAGCGCGCTCGTGACCAGGGCCGCGCCCGGGTAGTCGGCGCCCCTGCCGAGCCCGACGCCGTTCTCCGGCGCGAGGACGCGGACGGCCGCGAGCCAGGCCACGATGCCGATCGGCAGGTTGATGAGGAAGATCCAGTGCCAGTTGACGAGTTGGGTGAGCGCCCCGCCCAGGAACGTGCCCAGCGCACCGCCCGCCGCGCCGACCGCGCTGAACACCGCGATGGCGCGGGCCTGTTCACGCGGCTCGGGGAAGAGGGTCACGAGCATGCCCAGGACCACCGCCGAGGTCATCGCCCCGCCGACACCCTGCAGGGCACGTGCCGCGATGAGCACCCCCTGGCTGCCGGCGACCCCGCACAGCACGGACGCCGCGGTGAACACCGCGAGGCCCGCCGCGAACATCCGCTTGCGTCCCACCAGGTCGCCGAGCCGGCCGACCAGCAGGAGCAGGCCGCCGAAGGGGATGAGATACGCGTTGACGACCCAGGCCAGCCCCGGGGCGCTGAACCCGAGGTCGCTCTGGATGGCGGGCATCGCCACGGTGACGATGTTGCCGTCCAGGATGGTCATCAGGGTTCCCGCGCACAGGACGACGAGGGACGCCCAGCGGGAGTACGTTCGTTTTGATGCCGATGTGTGTGTCGGTGTCGGTCTCGGGGACTCGGCGATGGCCGTCATGGCGGCGTGGCCTCCACATTCTCCTGGGGAACCCTTGGTGCACGACTTGTAACGGGGACCATCGTGGATAACCATGGAGAACGGCATAAGGAGGCACTTCGATGTCCCAGGGGAACACCGGTGTTACCTCGCAGGTCGTGAACGCGCACGCCTGCCCGGTGCGAGAGGTTCTTGACAGGGTCTCGGGGAAGTGGAGCGTGCAGATCCTCGTCGCGGCGACGCACGGCCCCATCCGTTTCACGGAGCTGGAGCGCAGCATCGAGGGCATCAGCCGCCGCATGCTGACGCTCACCCTGCGCAACCTGGAGCGCGACGGGCTCGTCACCCGCACGGTGCACCCGACGGTGCCGCCCAAGGTCGAGTACGAACTGACCCCGGTGGCAATGGAGTTGCACGAGACCTTGCAGCGCCTGACGAACTGGGCCGAGCGCAACAGGGTCTATATCGCCGAGGCGCGGGCGGCCTACGACACCGAGCGGGAAACGGAGACGGTGTGAGCTACAGCCCGAACAGGCCCGGATCTGCGGCCAGTTCCTTGAAGTAGGCCGTCGGGTCGGCCACCATCCGGCGTTCCTTGAGGTCCAGCAGGCCGCCGACCGAGGAGAGTTGGGCGGACACCGTGCCGTCCGCCTTGCTGATGGTCTGCCGGATCCGGAACGTCTTGCCGCCGCCCCACTCGAAGACGCAGGTCACGTCGACCTCGTCGCCCGCCAGCAGTTCGCGCTGGTAGCGGATGGTCGTCTCCAGGGCGACCGGGCCCACTCCCTTGGCGAGCAGGCCGGCCTGGGTGATGCCCGCGGCCCGGAGCAGTGACCAGCGGGCGTGCTCCGCGTAGTTGATGTACACGCTCTGGTTGAGGTGCCCCTGCACGTCGGTCTCGTATCCGCGTACGGTGATCCGGACGGAGAACGGCTCGCTCACGGTGTCCCCTTCTCGCTTTCTCGATGTCGGTGCCCTGCCCGATCTTGGCATGTCCCTCACACCCGGCGTGGGGAGGCCAGCAGATAGCGTGTTCGGGTGCGGGGATCGGTGTGCTCGCCGGCCTGCCAGCCCGTCTCCTCCAGGGTGGCCGCGCAGGCCCGCAGTGTCGTGTCGTCCGGTCCGTGCACGGCGACCGCCTCCGGCTGCGGGGTCGCCCGCACCCGGTAGCCGTCGGTGCCCCGCGGCCCGGCGGGGCGGTGGCCGGCCGCCTCCAGGGCCAGCGCGGCGGCCCGTACGAGGTGGGCGCGCTCCCAGCCGCACGGCCGGTCCGTGCCTCCGTCCGGGTTGGTCATCCGGCGCAGCTCGAGCAGGCCCTGCCAGGCGCTGTGCACCTCGCGGGCCCGGGAGGGAGCGGCGGTCGGCCCGATGTCCTGCTCGCCGCCGACGCGTGCGGCGAACACGCCCGTGTCCGCCGTCGGCGGCTCGGCAGCAGCCTGCGGAGCGCCTGCCGCGGCGCCCGCTCCAGCGCCTGCCGGAGCGGCTTCGGGTGCGGCCTCGGATGGGGTCCCGGGTGTGGTCCCGGGCGCCGGGGCCGCCTCGCGTGTCCGGTGCCCCGCCGGTGTCAGGAAGTGGTCGTGCGGCGGGCGCGGGTGCCGGAAGGCGAGCCCGTGCCGTACCAGCGCCGCCAGCTGTGTCGGCGTGCCCCGCAGCCGCCCGGTGACCGGGTCGGCGGCGTCGATCACCCGCCGCTGGGCGGCGGTCGGCGGTCGTGTCACGGCGGGCTCCCCTCACGTGCCGCCCCCGGCGGGGGCCACGTCGAAGGCTACGGCCCGGGTCTGACATTCCAGGCGGCGATCACCGGCCGCCCGTGCTCCGTGCCCAGCCGGCACAGCGTCCCCGTCGCCAGCTGGAACAGGGATCCGGCCGAGGCCGGCAGTCCGAGTCGGCGGGCGGTCAGCACCCGCAGGAAGTGCCCGTGTGCCACCAGCACCACGCCTTGCCCGGCGTCGGCGTGTGCAGCGTCGACCCGGTCCAGCACCCGGTCGGCCCGCTCGCCGACCTGCTCGGGCGTCTCCCCGGGACGGTCGGGCGGGCCTGGCGGGACCCCGTCGGCGAACAGGAACCAGCCCGGTCGCGTCCGCTGGATCTCGGCCGTCGTGATGCCCTCGTAGCTGCCGTAGTCCCACTCCCGCAGGTCGGCGTCGACCCGGGCCTCGTGCAGTCCGATCAGCTCCGCCGTCTCCCGCGCGCGCTGCGCCGGGCTCACGAACACGGCCCCGATCCGCTGCGCACGGATCAGCGGCACCAGCCGTCGTGCCTCGTCCCGGCCGTGCTCGGTGAGCGGGACGTCCGTCGATCCGGTGTGCCGGCCCGAGCGTGACCATTCGGTCTCCCCGTGCCGCACGAGAAACAGGTCGCCCACGCGCGCGTGCCCCTTCCTGCCGTGCCTCCCAGCACCGTGACACAGGACCTGGGCGTGCGCACGCCGGCGATCGGCGGCGTGCGGGAGGAGGCGTCAGCCCGGGGAACCCCGTCGGGCAGGGTCCCGCCGAGCCTCTCGGCCGCGTGCTCGGCCTGGCGTGCTCCGACGGCCCCGGCGCTCCGCCCCCCTACTGGCGGTAGCCGCTCAGGAACCGCCCGATCCGGCCGATCGCCGCCTCCAGGTCGTCCGCGTGCGGCAGCGTCAGGATGCGGAAGTGGTCGGGGGTCGGCCAGTTGAAGCCGGTGCCCTGGACGACCTGGATCTTCTCCCTCAGGAGGAGGTCCAGGACGAACTTCTCGTCGTCGTGGATCGGGTGCACCTTGGGGTCGATGCGCGGGAACGCGTACAGCGCGCCCTTGGGCTTCACGCACGACACGCCCGGGATCTCGTTGAGCTTCTCCCAGGCCGTCACGCGCTGGTCGTAGAGCCTGCCGCCCGGCACCGTCAGCTCGTGGATGGACTGGCGGCCGCCGAGCGCCGCCTGGATGGCGTACTGGGCGGGCGCGTTGGCGCACAGGCGCATGGAGGCCAGCATGGTGAGCCCCTCCAGGTAGTTCTTGGCGTGCTGCTTGGGGCCGGTCACCACGAGCCAGCCCGAGCGGAAACCCGCCACCCGGTACGTCTTGGACAGGCCGCAGAAGGTCAGGACCACCAGGTCGGGCGCGAGCGCGGCGGCCGAGTGGTGGACGGCGTCGTCGTAGAGGATCTGGTCGTAGATCTCGTCGGCGAAGACCATCAGGCCGTGCCGGCGGGCGAGGTCGAGGATGCCCTCGATGATCTCCTTCGGGTAGACCGCGCCGGTGGGGTTGTTGGGATTGATGATGACGACGGCCTTGGTGCGGTCGGTGATCTTGGACGCCAGGTCGTCCAGGTCCGGGTACCACTCGGCCTGTTCGTCGCAGAGGTAGTGGACCGCCTTGCCGCCGGCGAGGGTGGTGACCGCCGTCCAGAGGGGGAAGTCCGGGGCCGGGATCAGGACCTCGTCGCCGTCCTCGACCAGGGCCTGTACGGCCATCGAGACCAGCTCCGACACACCGTTGCCGAGGAAGACGTCGTCGACGCCGACCTCCAGGCCCCGCTCCTGGTAGCGCTGGGCCACGGCGCGGCGGGCGGACAGGACGCCCCGCGAGTCCGTGTAGCCGTGCGCCCGGGGGAGCATCCGGATCATGTCCTGGAGGATCTCCTCCGGCGCCTCGAAGCCGAAGGCCGCGGGGTTGCCGGTGTTCAGACGCAGCACGCTGTGGCCCGCCGCCTCCAGCGCGTCGGCCTGCTCGATCACCGGGCCGCGGATCTCGTAACAGACCTCGCTCAGCTTGTTCGACTGCCGGAACTCCATGCGCGCTCGCCCCTCCGGTTGTGTGTTGCTTGGTTTTACCAAGTTCCAGCTTGGAAAGTCCAACGACATGTCTAGACTGCGCTCCATGTCACCTCGCCGAAGCTACGACCAGTACTGTTCCGCCGCCCGTGCGCTCGACACCGTCGGCGACCGCTGGACCTTGCTGATCGTCCGGGAGCTGCTCGCCGGCCCGCGCCGTTACACGGACCTGCACGCCGATCTGCCCGGGGTGAGCACGGACGTGCTCGCCTCCCGGCTGAAGGACATGGAGCGGGACGGGCTGTCCACCCGGCGCCGGCTGCCCCCGCCGGGCGCGGCCTACGTGTACGAACTCACCGGGCGCGGACGGGGGTTGCTGCCCGTCCTGCAGGCCCTGGGCGAGTGGGGTGAAGGCGAACTCGGCGAGCGGCGGCCCACCGACGCCCTCCGCGCGCACTGGTTCGCGCTGCCGCTGCTGCGCAGGCTCGACGGCGAGGTGTCCGGGAGCGCGGGCCTCGTCGAAGTCCGGCTCGACGAAGGGGTCTTCCATCTGGACGTCGGCGCGGAGGACGGGCCGGTGTACGGCGACGGGCCCGCGCCCGGGGAGCCCGACGCGCGACTCGTCCTCGACACGGACACCTGCACGGCCGTCGCCCAGGGCGAGTTGGGTGTGCTCGACGCCGTACGGGCCGGGCGGATCGAGGTCGAGGGCGACGGCACCCTGGCCAAGGCGCTGCGGGAGACCTGAGGGCGGGTGCGGGGGAAGGCGTCACGAGCGGCGGGGCGCCGGGCATGACAGAAGGCCCGCCACTGTGCCGCGGCAGGCCTTCTGATCGGGCGTCAACCGAGCGTCAGGCGCCCGGTGGTACCTGCCGCGGACGTCCCGACCCCCGGGTCAGCGTGTATCCGCCGATCCCGGCGAGGGCGGCCAGCACCGCGCCGATCGCGGTCCACACCCAGCGGTCGGACCACCAGCCGGACGCCCAGCCGTCGTCCGGCTCGATGCTCGACAGCACGGCCGTGGCCGATGAGTCGTCGGCATCGTCCTCCTCCGCCCCGGACGTGACGGCGATGCCCGGAACCAGCGGCTTCGCCAGCGAGCCGTCGACGGCCGCGGCGCCCCCGATGTCCTTGGAGTCCACCCGCAGTTCCGTGCTGACCGGCAGACCCAGGTCGGCCGCCTTGAGGTCGAGGGCCGTCAGCCGGACGTAGTACGTGCCCGGCAGCGGGTCGTCGGCCCACGGCTCCGACCAGGCGCGGACCGTGCGCAGCACACAGGCCAGCTCCACCGAGGCCGTGCCCTGGCCGGCGGTGCGCGTCTGAGCGCCGTACTGGCAGGCCTGACGACGCCGCAGACCGTCGTACACGTCGACCTGCCAGGTCTGCGTGGTGTGGGTCTCCGGCAGCTTCACCGTCGCCTTGACGGTGGGGCGTTGCCCTGAGTCCGCCGGGAACGACCAGTAGAGGTAGTCGCCCGCCGACCCGCTCGCCGTCGCCGTCTGCCCCTGGTCGATCTCCGTCGCCGTACGGAACGACGTGCCCGCCTCGGTCGGCGCGGAGCTGTCGTCGGACGGGCTCGCCGACGGGGTGGAGTCGGCCGCGGCCGGTACGGCCGCCGGTCCGAGCGCCAGCCCGAGCACCGGCCCCAGCGCCAGCAGGGTGCCGCTCAACACTCGTGTGATACGCATCAGTTGGTCCTCCAGACCGCGACCCGCCAGCGGGACACCCAGCCCCACAGCACACCCGCGAGGAAGCCGAACAGCACCAGGACACCCAGCAGCCACCAGCCGCGCCCGAGGCCGAAGGAGGCCACGTCGCTCGCCGGCGACGGGCCGTCGACCACGTCCACGGTCAGCTCCAGCGGCATGCCCGGCGTGGTCTTCACCCCCGCGGCCGCCGAATAGGAGTTGGTGACCTGCACGCACACCGTCTCGGCGGGCGCCTCGTCCTCGTCGCTCTCCGCCTTCGGGTAGCGCAGACCGGTCGAGATCACGTCGGTACGGCCGTTGCCGGCCGCCTCGCCGCGCACGATCTCCCGGCCGTGCACCGTGACCGCCCGCAGCAGCACCCCGTAGTCGGGGTTCATGGTCCGGTCCGCCGACACGCTCACCGAGGCGCGCAGCTCCTGGCCCGGCTCGACGTCGACCTTGTACCAGCGCTCCTGGCCGAACTCCTCGCGGTCGGTGTACAGCCCGGACTTCAGGGCCGGGGCCGCGGAGCAGGAGGCCGCGCCCTCGGTGGCGACCGGCGTCACCACGGGGTCGGCGGCCCGGTCGACCAACTGGTTGACCCGGTCGGTGAGTTCATCGGTGTGCTCCACCGAGGTGTAGGTGCCGCCGGTCGCCTCGGCGATACAGCTGAGCTGCTGACGCATCTTGACGTTGGGCACCAGGCCGAGCGTGTCGATCGTCAGGCCGATGCCCTTCGCCGCGATCTCACGGGCCACCTCGCACGGGTCGAGCGGAGCGCAGGTGTCCTCGCCGTCACTGATCAGCACGATGCGCTTGGAGCCGGTGCCGCCGTCGAGGTCGTCGGCGGCCTTCAGCAGGGCCGGGCCGATCGGCGTCCAGCCGGTCGGCGACAGGGTCGCCACCGCGGTCTTGGCCTCGGTCCGGTCCAGCGGGCCGACCGGGTAGAGCTGCGCGGTGTCCTTGCAGCCCGTCTTCTGGTCGTCGCCCGGGTAGTTGGCGCCCAGGGTGCGGATGCCCAGGAGAACGTTCTCCGGGGTCGCGTCCAGCACCTCGTTGAACGCCTGCTTGGCCGCGGCCATCCGCGTCCCGCCGTCCATGTCCTTCGTCCGCATCGAACCGCTGACGTCGAGGACCAGGTCGACCTTGGGCGCGGTGGCGGTGGTCTCGTCGGCGACCGCCCCGGCCGGGAACGCGATCCCTGCCGTGAGCGCGGCGAGCAGGGCGCAGACGCCCGCCGCCAGCCGTTGTGTTCTGATCATCGGCGGATCCTATTGATCGGAGGCGTCCGGCCACAAAACGGCGGGGGAACCGGTTTCGACATCCGGACCGGACTTCGTCCCCGGCCGGGGCTCGTCACCCGGTCAACGCGCGTCCTCGGCCAGCGGGTTGGGCAACAGGGCCCACCGGTCCCCGGGCGCCCCCGCCGACAACCGCATCAGCGTCAGCGCCTTCGCCGGAAGCGGTTCCTCGCACAACGCCACGAGGTCCGGCGAACGCGGGAGATCCCCAACGGCCGCCTCCAGGGCGGCCCGCAGGGTCGGGCGGCTGCCCGCCGTCCCGGCCAGCGCGCCCGCGACCAGGGAGCCGAACAGTTTGCGCCGCAGCGCCCTCACGTCGTCCGTGCGGATCCGCTCGGGCAGTTCGTCCGGCAGCGGGATGCCGTGCCGGGCCAGTCGGGCCGGACTGACCCGGATGTCGGCCAGGTCGCGGTAGACCAGCCGCAGCGGGGCGCCCGACGCCGACAGCACGACGAGCAGGTTCTGGCCGTGCGCCTCCAACGCCACGCCCAGCTCCAGCAGCCGCAGCCCGACGGTGAGCGCGAGACGGGCGAACTCCGCCGACCAGACCGGGGAGGAGGGCAGTTCGGTACCGGCCAGGGCGGCGACCGGGACGACGTGTTCGCCGGGCGCCCCGAACACGCGCGGCGACTCCCGGAACACGGCAGCCAGATCGGGGGAGTTCGCGGTGGCCGCGCCGAGGGTGCGGGTCATGTGCAGCAAGCCGTCCGTGTGCGGGGTCAGGCTCTCCGCGAACGCCGAGAGGGCCGCGGAGGCCGTGATGGAGCCGACGGAGATGTCCCGTACGGAGGAGGTCAGGCGGGTGCTCAGCGCGGTCTTGACGTGCGGGCCGTCGTCGAGGGCGAGGGTGCGCAACGACATCAGCGGATGCGCGGTGGTCTCCTGTTCACAGGACCGCTTGAGCACGTGCGCCGCCTGCCACGGATGCACCGGGATCACCAGCCGCGTCCCGTCGCGCAGCTCCCGTGGCCACGCGCCCGACACCAGGCACTCGTCGGCCGGCACCGGCAGCAGTCCCAGCCGCACCGAGGGCCGGTGCTCGGGTCCGTACGCCAGCTGCTCGGCCGCCGAGAAGCCGGGCCGCGAACGGCAGTTGGGATGGTAAGGATGCCCGTCGACCACCCGCTGCTCCCACTCCCAGTCGTGCACCGGCCATGTGCCCGGATCCTTCAGGGAGGCGAGGCCGGGCAAGGAGGCGGGGCCGGGCTCCTGCCCTGCCCGCGAGAGCGCCAACGACGCGACGCTGTGGCCGAGTTCGGCGGCGAAGCCCGCGCCGTGCGGCACGGCGAGCTCCGTCATCAGCCGCGCGGGATCGTCGTGCGCCACACCGTCCAGCCGTACGTCCGTCACATAGGCGGCGGTCGCGTACGGGTCCGCGCGCGGGCCGTGCAGACGGCGGCCGTCGCGCAGCCGCAGCACGCTCTCCCCGCCGGACCCCCCGCGGTGCGCGATCCACGGCAGGGGCTCGTGCACGAGCGCCCGCCACAGCCGGGTCAGCACGGCCGCCCTCGCCCCGGGCAGTGCGGCCGTGTACCGCGCGCCGAGGGAGGGGCGTACGGCGGCCAGTTCCGTGGCCAGCTCGGCCTCGGCGGTGGGGGGACGGTGCACGGGTGGGCTCCTGAGGGTGCGGGTACGACGTCACGGAGGGGTTGTGACGACGCGATAATGATCGTCTCCGCCCGGAAGAACCGTAGGGAACCAGGGAACCAGTGGATCGCGTGGACCTCATCCCCCCGCCCGCCGAGGCCGCGGCGTCCGCCGACGGCGTCGCCGAGCGCGCCGACGCCTACGCAGCGGCGCCGCTGCTCAACTGTCTGCTGCGGGAGGTCGCCGAACCGCTGCCCGGCCCGCCGGGCGGCGACGGCCGGTTCGTGTACCGGCTGCCCGGCGACGGGTCGTCCGGCGGCGCCCGGCTGCTGCGCGTGCGCGGCACCCGGCGGCCCGCCGAGCCCGAGGTGTACACGGCGGGCGCCTGGCACCGCCTCGGTCATGCCGCGCTCGTCGGGCTGGTCGCCGAGGTGCTGCGCGGGCAGACCGGGCTGGCCAACCGCGAACTGCCCGCCGAGATGACCGACAGCAGGGACGTGGTGGCCGCGATGCTCACCGCACGCGCGCGGGCCACCCCGCCGCCCGGCCCCTATCTGCGCTCCGAGCAGTCGCTTCTCACCGGCCACCCCCACCATCCCGCCCCCAAGGCGCGCGGCGGCGGCCCGCCGGCCGGCTGGCTGCCGTACGCCCCTGAGGCCCACGCCCGCTTTCCGCTGGTCCTGCTGGGGCTGCGCGAGGACGCGGTCGTCGAGGAGGGCGACACCTCCGCGCTGGACACCCTCGGCACGGCCCCGCCCGGCTACCGGCTGCTGCCCGCCCACCCCTGGCAGCTCGAGCTGGCCGGCCGGGAGCTCGCACCGGCCTTCGCCGACGGCCGCCTGGTCCGGCTCGGCGCGACCGGCTTCGAGGCGTGGCCGACGGCCGCCGTGCGGACGGTCTACGCACCCGAGCGGGACCTCTGTCTGAAGTTCAGCCTCGACGTCCGCATCACCAACGACATCCGCCGGCTGTGGCGGCACGACCTGCTGGAACTGCGCCGGACCGACGAGGCGGTGGTCCGGGCCTTCGCGGCGGACGGCGGCCCCGCGGCGCGCCGCCCGGCCCCGGCGGTCTGGCTGAGCGACCGCGGCTACCGCACCGCCGGCTTCGCCTTCGAGGAGCTCGCGGTCCTGGTCCGCGACGGGCTGGCGGACGCTCTGCCGCCCGGCGCGACCGCGCTGCTCGCCGCGGGACTCGTGGAGGGCTTCGACGGCAGCCCGTTGGCCGCCGCGCCGGACCCGGCGGCCTGGTGGGAGGCCTACCTGGCCGTCGTCGTGCCCCCGGCGCTGACGGCCCTCGCCGACCACGGTGTCGTCCTCGAGGCGCACCTTCAGAACACGCTCATCGCCGTGGACGCCGAGGGCACCCCCGTGCGGGCCCTGTTCCGGGACGCCGAGGGCGTGAAACTGCTGCCGGACGTGGGGCGGGCGGCCGGCTGGGAGCGGCTGGTGTACTGCCTGGTGGTGAACCATCTGTGGGAGGTCGCGGCGGCGCTCGCCGAGCGGCACCCCGGCTTCGACCCCTGGCCCGCCGTGCGGCGTGAACTGGGCCGGCACGACCTTCCCGAGGCCGCCGCCCTGCTGACCGCGCCCACCGTGCCCGGCAAGACGAACCTGCTGCTGCGCTGGACGGGGGCGGACGGCGCAGACGCCCGCTATCTGCCGCTGCCCAACCCTCTCCTTCGGTGAGGCCGAACGGGGGACGGAAGCGTGATCGTTAGATAAGGTAAGCCTCACTTTACTTGGCGGGTTCCGGTGTGTCGGGACGGCCGTCGCAGAGGGAGGCTCCCATGGCGGACCAGGCAAGCGCCGCGCTGACGCTCGACCGGGTGCGGCTCGGCGCCGGCGGGCCGCTCACCCGGCTTCGGATCGCGGACGGCAGGGTCACCCATGTCGTCGCGGAGGCCGAGGCCGAAGGACGGGCGGGGGAGGCCGACGGCGGGCGGGTCATCGACCTGGACGGACGGGTGCTGCTGCCGGGACTGTGGGACGCCCACGTCCACATGGCGGAGTGGGCCAGCGCCCGGCACCGTCTGGACCTGGCCGGAACCGCCTGCGCGCGAGCGGTGGCCGACCTGGTCCGGGAACGCGGCGGCGCGGCGCCCGACGGCACGGTGCTCTTCGGATACGGGTTCCGGGACGGGCTGTGGCCCGACGCGCCGCACAAGCGGCTCCTCGACGCGGTCCTGCCCGACCGGCCGGTCGCCCTGGTCAGCGCCGATCTGCACGCCGCGTGGCTGAACTCGGCCTGTCTCGCCCTCGTCGGCCGGGGCGACCACCCCACCGGCCTGGTCAGGGAGACCGAGTGCCACGAGGTGCTGTCCGCGCTCCCCAAGCCGCCGGCCGCGGTGGTCGACGGCTGGATCGCGGACGCCTGCGAGGCCGCCGCCGCACGCGGGGTCACCGGTGTCATCGACTTCCAGTTCGGCGACATGGTCGCGGACTGGGAGCGGCGCGCGGCCGCGGGCCGGCCGGCCGTGCGGGTGTCGGCCGCGATCTACCCGAGCCGCCTGGACGCGGCCGTGGAGCGTGGACTGCGCACGGGCGACGAGCTCGGCGGGCCCGGCAGCCTGATACGGGTGGGCCCGCTGAAGCTCTTCACCGACGGCTCGCTCAACACCCGGACCGCGCTGTGCCGTGACCCCTATCCGGGGCTGGAGGGCACGGACGGTTCCCACGGGATCGAGGAGACGTCACCGCACGAGCTGGTGCGGCTCATGCGGCGGGCCGCCGCGCACGGTGTCGAACCCGCGGTGCACGCCATCGGCGACCACGCCAACACGCTGGCCCTGGACGCCTTCGAGGCGGTGCGCTGCCGGGGCCGGATCGAACACGCCCAACTGCTGAGCCCCGAGGACCTCCCGAGGTTCGCCGGCCTGGGCGTCACGGCGGGTGTGCAGCCCCGGCACGCGACGGACGACCGTGACGTGGCGGACCGGCACTGGGCCGGACGCACCGGACGCGCCTTCGCCTACGCCGATCTGCTCGCCGCCGGGGCCCGGCTGGAGTTCGGTTCCGACGCCCCCGTCTCGGCTCTCGACCCGTGGCTCGCCATCGCGTCGGCCGTCGGCCGGACCGACGACGAACGCCCCGCCTGGCACCCGGAGCAGCGCCTGTCCGTCCAGGACGCGCTGGTCGCGGCGGCCCGCGGACGCCGGCTCATCCGGGTCGGCGACCCGGCCGACCTGGTGGTCGTCGACGTGGACCCGTCGGGGGCCGGCCCGGACGCCCTGCGCGCGATGCCCGTGCACGCCACGATGACGGACGGCCGCTGGACCCACGGACCGTACTGAGCCGGCGAGCGGCGGCGCGGCCCCGCGCCGCACGTGCCCGAGGTGGCCGGACGACGGTGAAAGGCCGCCGCGCCTCGTGATCTCGACAGTCCCGGGGGATCTCCCGGCGCTGACGGCGTCTCGTCGAGGACGTCCGGTGATCTGTACGCCGAGCGGGGAGTTACCGTACGCTCCGGGCGTGAGCGAACGGGTCGGCCACGCGAGATGCAGTCCGGACCAGCGGGACCTCGCCGCCCGCGGTGGCAGGATGTTCTTCGACATCGCGGCCACCTTCGCCGAGTTCCTCTCCGCCGGCCGTGCCACCGTCTGCCGCGCCCTCGAACGTCACCGGGACGCACCCGTGCCTTCGACCTCCGGCGGGCGCTGACCTGCTGGCACACCAGCCGGCTGGACGCCTCGCCCGAGGGCGTCATCGAGGTCGGTGACGCCCTCACGGTGAAGATCATCGACGTCGATCCCGCGCACCGTCGGATCACCCTGTCTTCCGTCCGGGCCGCCCAGGCTCCCGCCGCCGATACGGAGGGCCGGCCGCCCGGCTGACGATGAGACGGGTCCGATGCGAGCCAAGCGCGGCGAGGCGCCCGCGCAGCGCGACCCGGTGACGCGCGGGCCCGCCGGGTGAAGGCAAAAGGGGAACCGGTCGTCACCCGAGGGAACGCGCGAGGCGGAAACCCACGTCGTCGACCTGGAAGGCCGGGTGGCTGCGGCGCCGCGCGGAGGCCCGGCAACTCCAGTGCTCATCGAACCAGCCACCGCCGCGCAGCACCCGGTAGCTGCCGTAGACCTCGGCGTCGTAGACGTCCCAGCACCAGTCCCAGACGTTGCCGAGCATGTCGTGTAGACCCCAGGGGTTGGGGTGTTTGCCGCCCACGGCGTGGATGCGCTCGTCCGAGTTGCCGCGGTACCAGGCGATCTCGTCGAGCTCCCCGTAGCGCGGTCCGGTCGTACCGGCACGGCAGGCGTGCTCCCATTCGGCTTCGGTCGGCAGCCGGTACCCGTCGGCGGACGCGTCCCACTCGACCCCTTCGTCGTCGGCGCGGAAGTGGTACGCGGGCGTGAACCCGTCGCGCCCGGACAGGGCGTTGCAGAACCTCGCCGCATCCCACCAGGAGACGCACTCGACGGGCAGCCGGTCCCCGTGGGCGGTGCTCGGCCGCCGGCCGGTGACCTGTGCGTACAGCGCCTGGGTGACCGGGCCGGCCGCGAGCTCGTAGGGCGCCAGCTCCACCGACCAACTGCGCTGCGTCCGCCGGTCCGACAGCGTCACCTGCCCCGGCGGGATGGCGATCATCTCGTTCCCCGTCATCACGTCCATGATCAGGAGATCCTAACGAGACCGGCGGGGCGAAACGGCCTCGGGCGCTGCCGTCGTAGGGGGACCCCGGGCCCGGAAGGGGCCGTACCCTCCGGGCCCGGGGAGTCGGGGTGGGTCAGGCCGTCGGCCTTCCGGCCAGTACGGAGCGGTGGATCTCCTCCGCCCGGACGGCGACGGTCGACAGCAGGGTGCTGGTCAGCCCGTGGGTGTGTTCGGTCCCGCCCTGGAGGTAGAGACCGGCCGTCACCTCCGGCACGGTCTCCACCCGGTGGTCCCGGCCCACGCGGACCGCGTCCCCGTCGTCCCGCAGGCAGAGCTTGGCCGCCTCGCCGAGCAGCGACGCCAGATCGCGCGGCCGGTAACCGGTGGCGAGCACCAGCACGTCGGCGGCGAGCACCTGCCGTTCGCCGGTGGGCAGGAACTCCACGGCGACCTCGAGACCGCCGTCCGCGCCGGGGTCGACGGCGCGGACCCGCGAGACGTTGAGGAAGCGCAGCCGCTCCCGGCCCGCCACCTTCTCCCGGTACGAGGTGGCGTACAGGGCCTCGATCAACTCCATGTCGACCACCGAGTAGTTGGTGGAGCGGTGGTAGTCGATCAGCGACTGCTTGACCTCGGAGGGCGCCGAGAAGTAGACGTCGACCGCCTCCGGGTCGAAGATGCGGTTCGCGAACGGGCTGTCGTCGGCCGGGGTGTAGCCGTACTTGGCGAAGACCGAGCACACCTCGGCCTCGGGGAAGGTGCGGTGCAGGTAGTCCACCGCCTCGGCGGCGCTCTGGCCGGCGCCGAGCACGACGGCCCGCCGTACCGGCTCACCCGCCTCGCCCAGTCGCGTGGCGCGCGGGATCAACTCGCTGTTGTGCCAGACGAGTTCGGTGAGTTCCAGACCCGGCGGCACATGCGGCTCCAGCCCCATGGCCACGCTGACGTTGCGGGTCCTTCGGGTCACGGTCTCGCCGGAACCCGCGAGGTCGCGGAAGGTGACGTCGAAGAAGGCCACCTCGCCGTCCTCGTCGCGCACCGGGTCGACGGAGACCACCTCGCTGCCGTACGAGACCAGGTGGGAGACCCGGGCGGCGGCCCACTCGAAGTACTCGTGGAACTCCATCCGCAGCGGGAAGAGGGTTTTCTGGTTGAGGAAGTCGATCAGTCTGCCCCGCTCGCGCAGGAAGCAGAGGAAGCTGTAGTCGCTGGTCGGATTGCGCAGGGTGACAAGGTCCTTGAGAAAGGACACCTGCATGGTGGCGTCGTCGATGAGCATGCCGCGGTGCCAGCCGAAGCGCGGCTGGCGCTCCAGGAAAAGGGCGTTGAGGCGGCGGTCTGCCGGAAGGCCTGTGTTGTGCTCCTCGACCGCTATGGACAGAGCGAGATTTGATGGACCGAATCCGATTCCGATGACGTCGTGAAGGACGTCGGTACCCATGAGCGGTGACTTCACCTTGGCATCGCCTCCTCAGGCAGGCCCATGCTAGATAAGGTAAGGCTTACCTTGCAATGAGTCGTTGAAGGGGAGAACGTCATGCGGGTCGTCATGCTCGGCTACCAGACCTGGGGTCACCGCACGCTTCAGGCGCTGCTTGACTCCGACCACGAGGTCGTCCTCGTCGTCACCCATCCGAAGAGCGAGCACGCCTACGAGAAGATATGGGACGACAACGTCGCCGAACTCGCGGAGAAGAGCGACGTCCCCGTGCTGCTGCGCGACCGTCCCGACGACGCCGAACTCCTGGCCGCGGTGGCGGAGGCCCGGCCGGACATCATCGTCGCCAACAACTGGCGGACCTGGCTGCCCCCCGAGCTGTTCGACCTGCCGCCGCACGGCACCCTCAACATCCACGACTCGCTGCTGCCGTCGTACGCGGGTTTCTCGCCCATCATCTGGGCGCTGCTCAACGGCGAGGCGCGCGTCGGCGTGACCGCGCACCGGATGAACACCGAACTCGACGCCGGGGACGTCCTGCTGCAGCGTTCGGTGCCGGTGGGGCCCACCGACACGGCGACCGACCTGTTCCACCGGACCGTCGACCTCATCGCGCCCATCGTGCGGGAGTCGCTCGACCTGATCGCCTCCGGCCGGGACGCCGGCCAGTGGGTGCCGCAGGACCGTGTCCGGGCCAGCTTCTTCCACAAGCGGTCGGCGGAGGACAGCCGGATCGACTGGAGCTGGCCCGCGGAGCGGCTGGAACGGCTCGTGCGGGCCCAGTCGGACCCGTACCCGAACGCGTACGCCTTCCACCGGGGTCAGCGGCTGAGGATCGTCTCGGCGGCCGTGTCGCAGGGGTGCTACGGCGGCACGCCGGGCCGGATCTTCATCAGGGAGGGGGACGGCGTCGTCGTGGTGGCGGGCGCCGAGTCCTGGTCGGGCCGCTGCCGGGGTCTCCTGGTGCGGCGGGTGCGCACCGACGACGGCACCGAGTACGCGGCCACCGACTGGTTCCGCACCATGGGCGGGTATCTGACGTCCCGGCCCTGAGGGCCTGGACCGATACGGGAACGGCTGAACCGGACGGGTCCCCGACCGGGCGGCGCGGGGACCGTCGCCGCGTCAGTCGACGATCGCCGCAGGCCTCGCGTCCTCGGCCGGGACCTCGCCGTCGTGGTGGTGCCGGCCCAGCGGGATGACCAGCGGAGTCCCGCTGACCGGGTCGGGGGTGATCCGGCAGCGCAGGTCGAAGACGTCCTCGACGGTGGCCTCGGTGACCACCTCGGCGGGCGGTCCCTCGGCGACGATCCGGCCCGCCTTCATGGCGATGACGTGATCGGCGTACCGGCACGCCTGGTTGAGGTCGTGCAGCACCATCACCACCGTGCGTCCCTCACGCCGGTTGAGGTCCGTGATCAGGTCCAGCACGTCGATCTGGTGGGCGAGGTCGAGATAGGTCGTCGGCTCGTCCAGGAGCAGGACGGGGGTGCCCTGGGCGACCGCCATCGCGATCCACGCGCGCTGCCGCTGGCCGCCGGAGAGCTCGTCGACCGGACGGTCGGCGAGGCCGGTCAGACCGGTCGCCGCCAGCGCCCCGTGCACGGCCTCCTCGTCCGCCTGGGACCACTGCCGCCACCAGGTCTGGTGCGGTGAACGGCCCCTGCCCACCAGGTCGAAGACGGTCAGCCCCTCCGGCGCCACCGGCGTCTGCGGCAGGATGCCCAGGGTGCGCGCGAGTTCGCGGGTCGGCACGGACCGCAGGGCGACACCGTCCAGTTCCACGACGCCCTGACGTGGTGTCAGCAGCCGGGCCAGCGCGCGCAACAGGGTCGACTTGCCGCAGGCGTTGGCCCCGACGATGGCGGTGATCCGGCCGGTCGGCACGCTGAGGTCCAGATCCTTCACCACCGACCGTCCGTCGTAGGCGAGATGCAGGTTCATGGCCCGCAACTCCGGCCCGGGGGGCGGCGCATGGGATGCGCCAGGGGCTGTTCCCGGGCCCGTGGCGTGCGCGCCGGCGCCGGACGGACGCGGGACGCCGGCGCCGGTCTTCGGCCCGGTCGGCCGAGCGGTGCGCGGGGTGCGCGGGTCGGTGGTCGACATGGGATCAGCCTCCAGAGCCCGCGCGGTTGGCGCGGATGAGCAGCCACAGCAGGACCGGCGCGCCCAGGGCGCCGGTGACGATCCCGACCGGCAGTTCCGTCCCGGGGATCGCCTCGCGGGCGAGGAGATCCGAACCGAGGACGACCAACGCGCCGGTGAGACCGGAGACGACCGGGGGCGGCGACGCGGTGCCCGCCAGCCGCTGGGCGATCTGCGGACAGGCCAGGGCCACGAAGGCCACCGGGCCGGCCGCCGCCGTGCCGAAGGCGACCAGCCCCACGCCGGCCAGCAGCAGGGCCAGCCGGACCGGCTGGACCGGTGTGCCGAGCCCCGCGGCCACGTCGTCGCCGAGCTGGAGGGTACGCATCCAGCGGCCCATGGCCAGGGTGACCGGCAGCAGCACGGCCATGGCGAGGGCCAGGGAGTCCACTTGGTCCCAGGTCCGGCCGTTGAGGTTGCCGACCAGCCAGCCGATGGCCTCCTGCGCCTGGAACCGGCTGCCACGCGCCACGAGGAAGTCGGTGGCGCTGGTGCAGATCCAGGACACGCCGATGCCGACGAGGATGATGCGGTACCCGGTGGTCCCGCCCTTCCACGCCAGCGCGTACACGAGGAGCGCGGTCGTCAGGGCGCCCAGCAGTCCGAGCGTCGACAGTCCGAGGCCGCCCGTCCAGCCGAGAACCACGGCCGCCACGACGGCCGTTCCGGCGCCCTCGGTCAGCCCGATCATGTCGGGGCTGGCCAGCGGGTTGCGGGTCATCGTCTGGAACACGGCCCCGGAGACGCCGAACGCGATGCCGACCAGCAGCCCGGTCAGCGCGCGCGGCAGCCGCAGATCCTGTACGACGACGACCGTGCCGGGGTCGCCCGCGCCGCCGAGCGCCCTGACGACGTCGGTGAAGGGCACGGGGTAGTCGCCCAGGGTGAGGCCCCAGCAGAACAGCAGGAACGCGCCCGCGGCGACGAGCACCCCGGTCAGCGCCAGACGCGGGCGCAGCATGCCGGAGACCGGGGGAAAGGCCAGCCGGAACGGCCGGCCGTGCAGCGCGGGGTGCGCGGGGACGGCGGGGGAGCCCTCGACGGCCGGTGCGGCCGGGGAGTGCGCCGTGGTGGGTGAACGTGTGGTGGTCGGGGACTGCGCTGTGTCCGGGGACTGTGCGGGCACGCTCACACCTCCGCGAGCTTACGGCGGCGGACCAGGGCGATGAAGAACGGGCCGCCGAGGAAGGCGACGAGGACGCCGGCCTGGATCTCGGTGGGCCGGGCCAGCGTCCGGCCGAGGATGTCGGCGGACAGCAGCAGTACGGGCGCGAGGGCGGCGGACAGCGGCAGCAGCCAGCGCTGGTCGGGGCCGATCCCGGCATGCTGGGCGAGGACCCGCGCGATGTGCGGCACGACCAGGCCGAGGAAGACCACGGGGCCGATGACGGCGACCGACGCGCCGGTCAGCAGCATCACCGCGGTGACCCCCTGGAGGCGGACCAGGCCGAGCCGCCGGCCCAGCGAGGCGGCCACGTCGTCGCCGAGGGCCATGCTGTTGAGGGCGGGCGCGCAGGACAGGGCGAGGACGGCGCCGACGGCGAGGAAGGGCAGGATGCGCAGCAGTTCACCGGAGTCCTGGTCGGCCAGCGAGCCGGCCGACCAGAAGCGGTAGCGGTCCAGGGCGTCCTGGTCGGTCAGCACCACGGCACTGGTGAGCGACGACAGCAGCGAGGTGACGGCGACCCCGGCGAGCGCCAGCTTCACGGGCGTGGCACCGGAACGCCCGAGCCGCCCCAGGGCGAAGACCAGGACGCTCGCGGCGAGCGCTCCGCCGAACGCGAACCACACATGGCCGTAGAGCGATCCGACCCCGAACACCGCGACCGCCAGCACGATCGCGAAGGACGCCCCGGCGCTGACGCCGAGGATGCCCGGGTCCGCGAGCGGGTTGCGGGTGAGGGCCTGCATCAGCGCGCCGGACAGGCCGAGCGCGGCGCCGGTCGTCAGGCCCAGCAGGGTGCGGGGGACCCGCACCGACCAGACGACGTTGTCGACGAGGCGGCTGGGCGGACGGCCCAGGACAGCGCGGACCACCTGGTCGAGCGGGACGTTCAGCGCGCCCAGTGCCACGGACAGCAGGGACAGGACGATGAGGAGGGCGACGACGCATGTCACCAGCACCGCGGTGCGAAGCCTTCTGCCTGAAGCCACTTGCCGGTCTCCATGTCGCGGTCCGGGGGTCTCGCCGGGGTGCCGTCGGGTCATCGCCCCTCGCGCGGACCCCTGTTGGCGGACCACCGGACAATCCTGTCAGCAGGTTAGGTGAGCATAACCTCAGCCACGGTGACGTAGGCCCGTGGTTCCAGAAGGGGTCTATCAAGTAAGGCAATGCTTACCTTACTATTCGAGCGGTCGCGGCTCCGCTGAGCCGTTCCACACCGCACCTGGGAGGCACGGGCAGCTGTGTCGGGCAACACGCGTTCTTCTGCACAGGCGACGGCGACGGACTACTGGCGGCTGCGGTTCGCCGCCCCCGTACCGCAGCCCGCACTGCCGCTGGACTTTCCGCACCCGCCCCGCCAGGAGGGGACGGCACCGCGCGCCCGGCGCGCCGCCGCGCCGGCGCCGGCCGCCGACCGGGCGACCGGACTCGCCGCCCTCGTGGCCCTGCTGCACCGCTACGGCGGTGCCGCGACCGGGACGGCGGTGGCGCACGAAGGGCTGCCGCTGCGCGTGGCGGCCGACGGCGACACCCCGTTCGCCGAACTGCGCGCACGGGTCGGGGCGGCGCTCACCGAGGCCGCGGCCCACCGCCTGCCGACCGCCGACCTGCTGGCCCTCCTCGCCCCCGAACCCTTTCGCGGTGGCGGCCTGTTGTGCGCCACGGGCTTCGGCGACGCGCCCTGGGACGAGGGCGGCCCGCTGGACCTGGCCCTGACCGTGGCCGACGGGGAGGTGTCGGCGGACTACCGGACGGACCTCTTCGAACCCGCCACCGTCGACCGGATCCTCGGCCACTACCGCACCCTCCTCGCCGACGCCCTCGCCCGCCCGGCCACCCCGGTCGCCGACCTGGAACTCCTCGACGACGGGGAACGGCACCGGATCCTGCACGACTGGAACGACACCGCGCACGACGTACCCGCGCTCACCTGGCCGCGGATGTTCGCCGACCAGGTCGCCGCCCGCCCCGACGAGGTGGCCCTCGTCCACGAGGACGTCCGCCTCACCTACGCCGAACTCGACGCGCGCGCGGCCCGGCTGGCGCACGCCCTGGTGGCCCGGGGCGCCGGTCCGGAGACCGTGGTCGCCCTCGCCGTACCGCGCTCGGCCGACATGATCGTCGCGGAGGTCGCCGTCCTGAAGGCGGGCGCGGCCTATCTGCCCGTCGACACCGACTACCCGGCCGACCGCATCGCCTACATGCTCGCCGACGCCCGGCCGGTCTGCCTCGTCACCACCGCCGAGATCGTGCCCGACCTCCCCCCGGACATCGAAACGCTGGTTCTCGACGCCCCGGACACGATCGCCGAGCTGGCCGGCCGTCCCGCGCAAGGTCCGCCGGCCGTCGACGGGTTGACGGCCGCGCACGCGGCCTACGTGATCTACACCTCCGGCTCCACCGGCCGTCCCAAGGGCACGGTGCTCTCGCACGCCGGCGTGGCGGGGCTGGTCGCCACGCAGCGGGAGCGCTTCGGGATCGGCCCGCACAGCCGGGTCCTCCAGTTCGCCTCGCCCAGCTTCGACGTGGCGTTCTGGGACCTGTGCCTCGGACTGCTGTCCGGCGGCCGGCTGGTCGTCGTGCCCGCGGACCGCCGGGTTCCCGGCGCGCCGCTCGCCGACTACGCGGACGAGCACGGCATCACCTTCATGATCCTGCCGCCCGCCCTGCTCGCCGCCATGCCGGACGACGTACGACTCCCGCCGCGGGCAACGCTGCTGGCCGGAACGGAACGGGTGTCCCCCGAGCTGGTCGGCCGGTACGCGCGCGGCCGGATGATGTTCAACGCCTACGGCCCGACCGAGGCCACCACCAACTCCACGCTGGGCCTGTGCGATCCGGACACCCCGCCCGGCACCATCGTGCCGATCGGCGTGCCCGACCCCGGCACCCGCGCCTATGTCCTCGACGACCGGCTGCGGCCGGTCCCCGCCGGTGTCACGGGAGAGCTCTATCTCGGCGGCGCCGGCCTCGCCCGCGGCTACCTGGGCCGCCCCGGCCTGACCGCCGAACGCTTCGTCGCCGCCCCCGACGCCCTCGCCGCCGCCCCCGGCGACCGGCTCTACCGCACCGGCGACCTGGTGCGCTGGAAGGCGGACGGACGACTGGAGTTCCACGGCCGCGTGGACAGCCAGGTCAAGATCCGCGGCTTCCGCATCGAGCCCGGCGAGATCGAGTCCGTCCTGCGCTCCCACCCGGCCGTCGACCAGGCCGCGGTCGTCGTCCGCGAGGACCGCCCCGGCGAACGGCGCCTCGCCGCCTACGTCGTGCCCTCGCTGGACGCCGGCCCGGACGCGGACGCCGAGGCCGGTGTCGCCGACTGGAAGGACCTGCACGAACTGCTGTACTCGGCTGCGGGTTCGGAGGCCTTCGAGGAGAACTTCGCCGGCTGGAACAGCATGTACGACGGGCTGCCCATCCCCCTCGCGGACCTGCGCGAGTGGCGGGAGGCGACCCTCGCGAGGATCCGCGCCCTGCGGCCCCGGCGCGTCCTGGAGATCGGCGTCGGCTCCGGCCTGCTGCTGTCCCGGCTCGCCCCGGACTGCGAGGCGTACTGGGGCACCGACCTGTCCGAGGAAGCCGTACGGGCCCTGGACGCCCAGGTGTCCGCCGTCCCCGGCCTCGCCGACCGGGTCACCCTGCTGGCCCGGCCCGCGCACGATCTCACCGGACTGCCCGAGGGCCACTTCGACACGATCGTCGTCAACTCCGTCGTCCAGTACTTCCCCGGCGGCGACTACCTCACCGGCGTGCTGCGCGCCGCCGCCGCGCTGCTCGCGCCCGGCGGCGCCCTCTTCGTCGGCGACGTACGCAACCTGCGGCTGCTGCGCACCCTGAGCGCGGCCGTCGAGAGCGGGCGGGTCCGGGACGAGGGGGCCGAGCGAGACGAGGACAAGGAGGCCCTGCGCGCCGCCGTGGACCGGGCGCTCGCCTGGGAGGGCGAACTCCTCGTCGACCCCGACTACTTCACCACCCTCGACGGCCTGACCGCCGACATCCGGATCAAGCGCGGCACGCACCACAACGAACTCACCCGGTACCGCTACGACGTGGTCCTGCGGCCGCGGGCCGACGGGGGCGCGGCGCTGCCCGAGTCGCCCTGGCCCGCGCTCGGTTCGGTGCACGCCCTCGACACCCTGCTCGCCGGGCACCCGGGCCGGCTGCGGGTCACCGGCATCCCCAACGCCCGGCTCGCCGACGACCTGGCCGCTCTCGACGCCCTGCGGGACAGCAGCAGACCGGCCGGCGCGACGCACGGAGTGGACCCCGAGTCCCTCCACGAGAACGCCGCCCGGCACGGCTACGCGGCGACGCTCACCTGGAACGGGGACGCCGAGGACGGCAGCCTGGACGCCGTGTTCGCGCCCGCCGGGGACGACCTCGCGGCTCCGTACCGCCCCGGCGGCGGCCACCCGCTCACCAACCGTCCGGCGCCCTTCCGCAACGTCACCGCGCTGATGACGGCCCTGCGCCGGCACGCCGCCGCGTACCTCCCCGACTACATGGTCCCGGCCGCCTTCGTCCCGCTGGACCGGCTGCCCGTCACCCCCAGCGGCAAGCTCGACGCCGCCGCCCTGCCCGTGCCGGACCTCACCCGGACCGGCGCCGGACGGGCCCCCGGCACGGACCGCGAACGGCTGCTGTGCGAGCTGTACGCACGGGCGCTGAAGGTGCCGTCGGTGGGCGTCGACGACGACTTCTTCGCGCTCGGCGGCGACAGCATCGTCGCCGTCCAGCTGCTCGTCCTGGCCCGCCGGGCCGGTCTGGAGCTGACCCCGCGCGACGTCTTCCGCCACCGCACGGTCGCGGAGCTGGCCGGCGCCGCCCGCACCGCCGAGGACGCCCCCGTGGACGACGCCTCCTGGCAGCTGAGCGACGACGAACTCGCCTCCCTGCAGGGGGAGTCCGCCGTCACCGTCGAGGAGACGCTGCCCCTCGGCCCGCTCCAGGAGGGCTTCTTCTTCCACGCCCTGATGGACGGCGCCGAACACGACACATATGTGGTCCAGCAGGTCGTCGAGCTGTCCGGACCGGTCGACGGCGCCCTGCTGCGCCGGGCGGCGCAGCGGCTCCTCGACCGGCACGCCCCGCTGCGCGCCTGCTTCCGGCAGACGCCCGACGGCCGACCCGTCCAGATCGTCGCCACCGGTCTCGAACTGCCCTGGCGCGAGGTGGACCTGGCCGCGCAGGACGACCTCGCGGCCCGGGGCGCCCTCGCCGAGGCGGTCGCCGCCGACGAACGGGCCCACCGCTTCGACCTCGCCCGGCCGCCCCTGGTCCGCTGCGCGCTGATCCGCTTCGGGGACGAGCGCAGCCGACTTTTCCTGACCTTCCATCACATCGTCGCGGACGGCTGGTCGCTGCCCGTCCTGCACCGCGAACTGCTCGCCCTGTACGGCGACGCCCCGGCGCCCCTGCCCGAAGTCGCCCCGTACCGCGGCTACCTCCGCCGGATCGCCGGCGCCGACCGCGAGGCCGCCCGAACCGCCTGGCGCGCCGCCCTCGCCGGTGTCGAGGAGCCCACCCGGCTGGTCGAGACCCCGGCGCCCGCCGGACCCGTCGAGCCCGCGCAGATCCGCGTGGAGCTGTCCGAGCGGGTCACCGCCCGGCTCGCCGCCCGCGCCCGGGAGCGCGGGGTGACCCTCGGCACGCTCGTGCAGGGCGCGTGGGGGCTGCTCGTCAGCCGTATGACGGGACGTCAGGACGTGCTGTTCGGTACCACCGTGGCCGGCCGTGACGCCGCCGTCGACGGCATCGAGTCGATGATCGGCCTGTTCATCAACACGCTGCCCACCCGGCTGCGCTGGACCCCGGGCGACACCCTCGGCGGGCTGCTGGAGCGGCTCCAGGAGGAGCAGAGCGCGCTCCTCGACCACCAGCACCTCGGCCTCGCGGACATCCAGCGGGCCGCCGGGCACACCGGGGGCGGCGAACTCTTCGACACACTCGTGGTGTTCGAGAACTACCCCGGCGGCGACGGCGCCGCGGACATCACCGACCCGAGCGGCACCATCGCCGTCGCCGGGCACGCCTTCCACGACGCCGTGCACTACCCCCTGGCCCTCATCGTCAAGCCCGGCCGCCGTCTCGACCTGCGGCTGAAGCACCACGCGCGGCGCCTGGACGCCGACGCCGCGCAGTCCCTCGCCGACCGGCTCACCCTCGTCCTGCACGCCCTGGCCGACGACCCCGCCGCCCGGGTCGCCGACCTCGACCTGCTCACCCCGCGCGAGCTGGCCGGCGCCCACCCGGTGGGGGAGTCCCGGCCGGTCCCGGCCACCACGCTGGCCGCCGCGTTCGCCGCGCAGGTCGCGCGCACCCCGGACGCCACCGCCGTCGTCCCGGACGGCGCGGCCCCCCTCACCTACGCCGAACTGGACGCGCGCGCGGAGCAGTTGGCCGGGCGCCTGCGGGCCCGGGGCGCGGGCCGCGAGCGGTTCGTCGCGGTCGCCGTACCCCGCTCGGCCGAACTGATGGTGGCCCTGCTCGCCGTCCTGAAGTCGGGAGCCGGCTATCTGCCCCTGGACCTGGACCACCCGGCCGAGCGGCTCGCGTACACGCTGACCGACTCGGGGGCGACCACGGTCGTCACGACGGCACGGGACGCGGGACGGCTGCCGTCGGTCGAGGGCCTCGACGTGATCGACGTGATCGACGTGAGCGGCACGGGCGACGTGAGCGCCACGACCGGCACGGACACGGCGGCGGACGACCTCCCGCCCGCCGCCCCCGTGGACCCGGCCCGCCCCGACGACCCCGCCTACCTCATCCACACCTCCGGCTCCACCGGCCGCCCCAAGGGCGTCGTCGTCACCCACCGCGCCATCGTCAACCGGCTCGCCTGGATGCAGGGCGAGTACGGCCTCACCGCCGGCGACCGGGTGCTCCAGAAGACGCCGTCCGGTTTCGACGTGAGTGTCTGGGAGTTCTTCTGGGCGCTGTGCGAGGGCGCCGCCGTCGTCCTCGCCGCGCCGGACGGACACCGCGACCCCGCCCATCTGGCCCGCCTGATCCGGGCCGAGGGCGTGACGACGATGCACTTCGTGCCGTCCATGCTGGAGGCGTTCCTCGCCTCCGACGAGGTCACCGCAGACCCCACGTGGGCGGGCGGTCTGCGCCGGGTGTTCAGCAGCGGCGAGGCCCTGTCCGGAGCCGCGGCCCGCCGCTGGCACGACCTGACCGGGGTGCCGCTGCACAACCTGTACGGCCCCACCGAGGCCGCCGTCGACGTGACGCACCACGCCTACGACGGCGCGTCCGACATCACCGTGCCGATCGGCCGGCCCGTGTGGAACACCGGCCTGCGCGTCCTCGACTCCTGCCTGCGCCCGGTCCCCGACGGGGTGCCCGGCGAGCTGTACCTGACCGGCGTCCAGCTGGCCCGCGGCTATCACCGGCGCCCCGCGCTCACCGCCGACCGGTTCGTCGCCGACCCGTACGCCGACGAGCCCGGCGCCCGTATGTACCGCACCGGTGACCTGGTGCGCCGCCGGCCCGACGGCATCCTCGACTACCTCGGCCGCACCGACCGCCAGGTCAAACTGCGCGGCAACCGGGTCGAACTCGGCGAGATCGAGGCCGCGCTGACCCGTCACCCGGCCGTAGCCCGGGGCGCGGTCGTCGTCCGCGACCAGCGTCTCGTCGCCTACGCGGTCCCGGTGGCCGGAGCCGCCGTCGGCCCCGCCGAGCTGCGCGCCGCCCTCGCGGACGCGCTGCCCGCGCCCCTGGTCCCGGAGGCCTACGTCGTCCTCGCCGACCTCCCGCTCACCCCCAGCGGCAAGCTCGACCAGGCCGCGCTGCCCGCCCCCGAGGCCGAGCGCGCCGCCCGCCGGGAACCCTCGGGACCGCTGGAACGGCGGCTCACCGAGATCTTCGCGGCCGTCCTCGGCATCGAGGACGCCGGCCCCGACGACGACTTCTTCCGGCTCGGCGGCGACAGCATCAGTTCCATCGGCGTGGCCGGCCGGGCCCGGGCGGCAGGCCTCGACCTGAGCCCCCGCGACGTGTTCACCCACCGCACCCCCGCGGCCCTGGCGGCGGCGGCCGGAGCGGTGACGGCGGCCCCGAGCGCCGGCCGGGCCCCCGCCGCCCCCTTCAACCTCACCGACGCCGGACACGCCCGTGTCCGTGCCCTGGCCGCCCCGGCCGCCGTCGCCGACATATGGCCGCTGGCCCCTCTCCAGGAGGGTCTGTTCTTCCACTCGGCGTACGACGAGGGCGCCCTGGACGTCTACACCGTCCACGAGACGTTCGACTTCGCCACCCGGCTCGACACCGGACGGCTGCGCGCCGCCGTCCGCACCCTCCTCGCCCGCAACCCGGGCCTGCGCGCCGGCTTCACCAGCGAGGGCCTCGACCAACCGGTGCAGTTCATCGTCCGGGACCCGCAGGTCCCGCTCGAAGAGGTCGACCTCTCCCACCTCCCCGCCGCCGAACAGGACGTACAACTGCGGGAGTGGACGGACGCGGAGCGCGACCGGCGGTTCGACCTCTCGGCGCCCCCGCTGTTCCGGCTGCTCCTGCTGCGCCTCGGCGCGGAGCGCGGCGACCGGCTCGTCATCGGCCGTCATCTGATCCTCTGGGACGGCTGGTCGGCCTGGCTGTTCCTCGACGAGCTGTTCGCGCTCTACGAGACCGGCGGCGACGCGAACGCCCTTCCCGAGCCCGGCAGTTACCGGGACTATCTGACCTGGCTGGAGGAGCAGGACGACTCGGTCGCCACGGCCGCCTGGCGCGCCGCCCTGGCCGGTCTCGACGAGCCCACCCTGCTGGCCCCGGCCGCGGCCGACGGCCTCGAACCGGTCATCCCCGACCAGCTCGACATCCGCCTGTCCGCCGAGCTCGGCGACCGACTGCGGGAGACGGGCCGCGCCCACGGTCTGACCCTGAACACGCTCCTCAACGCGGCCTGGGGGCTCACCCTCGCCTCCGCCACCGGACGCCCCGACGTGGTGTTCGGCACCACCGTGGCAGGCCGGCCCAGCGAGGTCCCGGACGTCGGCGACATCATCGGGCTCTTCCTCAACACGGTGCCCACCCGGATCGTCCTCGACCCCGCCGAACCGGTCCTCGGACTGCTCCGCCGCATCCAGGGCGAACGCCTCGACCTCATGCCGTACGAGCACCTCGGCCTCGGCGTGCTCCAGGCCGAGACCGGACACCGCAAGCTCTTCGACACCCTGTTCGTGCTGCGCAACAACGACACCGAGGAACGGCTGGCCGACCTGCGCACGCGGCACGGCGCCACGGCCGTCGCCAACGTCGACGCCACCCACTACCCGGCCAACCTCGTCGTGACCCCGGGCCGCGAGATCGCCGTCACCCTCACCCATCGCCCCGACCTCGTCCCGGCCGACCGGGCGCGCACCCTCCTCGACCGGTTCGCGCTGCTCCTCGACCGCCTGAGCGCCGGCCTCACCGCGCCCGTCGGCTCCCTCGACCCGCTGCTGCCCGCCGAACACGAGGCGCTGCGGCGGGAGTCGGCGGCGAGCCGGGTGCCCGATCCCGAGGACACCATCGCCGACCTGCTGGCCGCGCAGGCCGGACGCACCCCGGACGAGCGGGCCCTCGTCTTCGGCGAGCGCACCCTGACCTACGCCGAACTCGACGCGGCCGTGAACCGCATGGCCCGGCTGCTGATCGACCGGGGCGCCGGCCCCGAGCGGGTCGTCGCCCTCGGCCTGCCGCGCTCCCTGGACATGGTGGTCGCGCTCTTCGCGGTCCTGCGCACCGGCGCCGCCTACCTGCCGCTGGAACTGGACCATCCGGCCGACCGGCTGTCCCTGATGCTGGCCGACGCCCGCCCGCTGCTGCTGCTCACCACCCGGGCCGTCTCCGCCACGCTGGACGGCGACATGGCCCGAGTCCTGCTCGACGACCCGGACACCGGGAACGAGCTGGCCGGGCTGTCCGACACCCCGGTCCGTCTCCGCTTCAGCCTCGAACACCCCGCCTACGTCATCTACACCTCCGGCTCCACCGGCCGCCCCAAGGGCGTCATCACCCCCTACCGGGGCCTGACGAACATGCAGCTCAACCACCAGAAGGAGATCTTCGAGCCGGCCATCGCCGCGGCCGGCGGGCGGCGGCTGCGCATCGCGCACACCGTGTCCTTCGCCTTCGACATGTCGTGGGAGGAACTGCTCTGGCTGGTCGAGGGCCACGAAGTGCACGTGTGCGACGAGGAGTTGCGCCGTGACGCCGAGGCGCTGGTCGCCTACTGCGAGCGGCACCGCGTCGACGTCGTCAACGTCACCCCGACCTACGCCCGGCTGCTGATCGAGCAGGGCCTGCTGACGGGCCATGTGCCGCCGCTGGTGCTGCTGGGCGGCGAGGCCGTCCCGGAGACGGTGTGGACGGCCCTGCGCGACACCGAGGGGACCTACGGCTACAACCTGTACGGGCCGACCGAGTACACCATCAACACCCTCGGCGGCGGCACCCTCGACAGCGAGACGCCCACCGTGGGCCGCCCCATCCGGGGCACCCGCGCCCACCTCCTCGACGCCTGGCTGCGCCCGGTGCCCGACGGCGTGCCCGGTGAGCTGTACATCGCCGGCATCGGCCTGGCCCGCGGCTACCTCGGCCGGCCCGCGCTGACCGCGGAACGTTTCGTCGCCGACCCGTTCGGGGAGCCCGGCGAGCGCATGTACCGCACCGGCGACCTGGTACGCCGGGGCCCCGACGGCAACCTCGACTTCCTCGGCCGCACCGACGACCAGGTCAAGATCCGCGGCTACCGCATCGAACCCGGCGAGATCGAGACCGCCCTCAGCCGTCACCCGCTGGTCGCCCAGGCCGCCGTCGTGGTCCGCGACGAACGCCTCGTCGGCTATGTAGTGCCCTCCGGCGCCGACTCCGAGGAGCGCTCCGCGGCCGAGGCCGCGCAGGTCGGGGAGTGGCAGGAGATCTACTCCGACGAGTACGAGGAGATCGGCACCGCCGTCTTCAGCGAGCGGTACGACGGCTGGGACAGCTCCTACGACGGGCAGCCCATCCCCTTCGAGCAGATGCACGAGTGGCGCGAGGCCACCCTCGCCCGCATCGGCGCGCTGCGGCCCCGCCGCGTCCTGGAGATCGGCGTGGGCTCGGGCCTGCTGCTGTCCCGGCTCGCCCCGGACGTGGAGGCCTACTGGGCGACCGACTTCGCCGCCCCCGTCATCCGCAAGATCGGAGAGGAGGTACGGCGCGACCCGGCCCTCGCCGCCAAGGTCGAACTGCGCTGCCGGCCGGCCGAGGACCTGAGCGGTCTGCCCACCGGCTACTTCGACACGGTCGTCATCAACTCGGTCATCCAGTACTTCCCGAGCATCGACCACCTCACCGCCGTACTGCGCGGCGCCATGGACCTGCTCGCGCCCGGCGGCGCCCTGTTCGTCGGAGACGTCCGCAACCTGCGGCTGGCCCGCACCTTCCACACCGAGATCCAGCGCGCCCGCGGCACCGCCGAGGCCGACCTGGAGGCGGCGGTGGAGCGCGGCCTGCGGCTGGAGAAGGAACTCCTCGTCGACCCGGGGTTCTTCACCACCCTCGGCTACGGGGTCGACCTGCGGACCAAGCGCGGCCACCACCACAACGAGCTGACCCGGCACCGCTACGACGTCGTCCTGTACGCCGGCGAGCCGGACGTACGGCTGGACGGTGTGCCGGTGGTCGACTGGGCCACGGCCGACACCGTCGGCGAACTCGTGCGCGGGGACTGGTCAGGGGCCGAGAGCATCGGCGCACTGCTGGGCGGCAACCGGTCCGCGACCGGGGGCACCGGCCGGCACCCGCGCGGCGAACGGCCCGCGGGCCTGCGGCTGACCGGCGTGCCCGACGGCCGCACCCGCGAAGCGGGCGTCGACCCGGAGCACCTGTGCGAACTCGGCGCGGCCGCCGGATACCGGGTGCTGACCACCTGGTCGGAGCGGACCGGAACGTTCGACGCGGTGTTCCTGGCGACCGCCACCGCCGAACCACGCCTCACCGGCGGCCTGTTCCGCGCCGAAGGCGGCACCCACCCCCACGCCAACGACCCCACCGCCGCCCGCGAGGCGAGCGCCCTGGTGCGCCGGCTGCGCGAGGACCTGGGCCGCGAACTGCCCGACTACATGGTCCCGGCCGCCTTCGTCACCGTCGACGGCCTGCCCATGAACGCCAACGGCAAGCTCGACGTGCGCGCCCTGCCCGACGCCGAGCCCGCCGTCGCCCTCGGTGGCGGACGCGGCCCGCGCACCCCGGGGGAGGAGGTGCTGTGCCGGCTGTTCGCCGAGGTGCTGGGGCTGCCCGAGGTCGGCGCCGAGGACAACTTCTTCGACCTGGGCGGACACTCGCTGCTCGCCACCCGGCTGGTCAGCCGCGCCCGCACCGAACTCGGCGCCGAACTCGCCATCCGTGACCTCTTCGAGGCGCCCACCCCGGCGCTGCTCGCGGGCCGCGCCGACGGGGCGAGCCCGGCCCGGCCGGCCGTCGCCCCTGTCACGGACCGGCCCGCCCGCATTCCGCTGTCGGCCGCCCAGCGCCGGCTGCTGCTGGTCGAGCAGATCACCGGAAGCGGCGTCGCCTACCACTTCCCGCTGGTCTTCCGGCTGCACGGGGCGCTCGACACCGAGGCCCTGGCCGCCGCCCTGCGGGACGTCGCCGGCCGCCACGAGGCGCTGCGGACGGTGTTCCCCGTGCACGGGGGCGAGCCGTACCAGCGGATCGTCCCCGCCGACGAGGCGTTCCCCGGCTGTACGGTGACCGACTGCGCCGAGGACGCGCTGCCCGCGAGGATCGAGGCGGCCCAACGCCGCGCCTTCGACCTTGCGACCGAACTCCCGCTGCGCTGCGAGGTGTTCCGGCTGGGCCCGGACGAGCATGTGGTGGCCGTCGTCCTGCACCACATCGCCACCGACGAGTGGTCCGACCGCCCCTTCCTCGCCGACCTCGGCACCGCCTACGCGGCCCGCCGCGAGGGACGGCCGCCCGTCTGGGCGCCGCTGCCGGTGCAGTACGCCGACTACACCCTCTGGCAGGACGACCTGCTCGCCCGGACCGGCGAGAGCCATCTCGCCCACTGGGCGGACGCCCTGCGCGGCCTGCCCGACGAGCTCGCCCTGCCCGCGGACCGGCCGCGTCCGGCCGAGCCGACCGGGCGCGGCGGCAAGGTCCGCCTGGAGCTGCCCACCGCCACCGGCCACGCCCTGCGTGAGCTCTCCGGAGCCACCGGGACCAGCATGTTCATGGTGTTCCAGGCCGCCACCGCGGCGCTGCTGCACCGGCTCGGCGCGGGGGACGACATCCCGCTCGGCGCGCCCATCGCGGGCCGCACCGACGAGGCGCTCGGCGAACTGGTCGGCTTCTTCGTCAACACCCTGGTCCTGCGCACCGACCTGTCCGGCGAGGACCTCACGTTCCGGCGGCTGCTGGCCCGGGTGCGGGAGTCGTCCCTGAAGGCCTTCGAGTACCAGGACCTGCCCTTCGACCGGGTCGTTGAGGCCCTCAACCCGCCCCGGGTGGCGGGCCGCAACCCCCTCTTCCAGGTCATGCTGGGCTACCACCACCGCCCCGACGGCGACCCGGACGTGCTGGGCCTGCGGACCGAATGGTTCGACATGGACACCGGCATGGCCAAGTTCGACCTCCACTTCACCTTCGTCGACGAGACCCGCCGCGACCGTGTCGTGCTGTTCCTGGAGTACGCGGCCGACCTCTTCGACCACGGGACGGCCGAGCGGCTCGCCGGCCGTACGGCCCGGCTGCTGGAACACGCCGCGGCCGAACCGGACCGCCCGGTGCGCGACCTCCGGCTCCTGGCGGACACCGAACGGGCGCTGGTGCTGGAGGAGTGGAACGCCACCGCGCACCCCGTCCCGTCCGCCACCCTGCCCGGCCTCTTCTCCGCCCAGGCGGCGCGCACCCCGCAGGCCACGGCACTCGTCTTCGAGGGCGAGCGGCTGACGTACGCGGAGCTGGACGCCCGGGTGGAGCGGACCGCACGGGTACTGGCCGGGCTGGGCGCGGGCCCCGAGCGGACCGTGGCCGTCGCGCTCCCGCGCTCGCCCGAACTGGTCGTCGCCCTGCTCGCCGTCCACCGCGCCGGAGCCGCCTATCTCCCGCTCGACCCGGACTACCCGGAGGAACGCCTCGCGCTGATGGTCGAGGACGCCCGTTCGGTGTGCGTGATCCGCGACGGCCTGCCGACCGGGCCCGAGAAGGACCTGCCCGCGTCCCACGATCCGGCGCACCCCGCCTACGTGATCTACACCTCCGGCTCCACCGGCCGCCCCAAGGGAGTCGTCGTCCCGCACGAGGGCATCGTCAACCGGCTGCTGTGGATGCAGCACACCTACGGTCTGACGGCCGCCGACCGGGTCCTGCAGAAGACGCCCTCCAGCTTCGACGTGTCGGTGTGGGAGTTCTTCTGGCCCCTGATCACCGGCGCCGCCCTGGTGCTCGCCCGGCCCGAGGGACACCGTGACCCGGCCTACCTGGCCCGGCTGATCCGCGAACAGGATGTCACCACCGTCCACTTCGTGCCCTCCATGCTCCAGCTGTTCCTGGAGGAGCCCACCGCCGCGCGGTGCACCGGCCTGCGCCGGGTGATGTGCAGCGGCGAGGCCCTGCCCGTCGGCCTGGCCCACCGCTGCCACGAGGTCCTGACCGCCGAACTGCACAACCTCTACGGGCCGACCGAGGCGTCGGTCGACGTGACGGCCGTCGAGATCGGACCGGACGCGCAGAGCGTGCCGATCGGCCGCCCGGTGTGGAACACCCGGGTGTACGTCCTCGACGCCGGGCTGCGCCCGGTGCCCCCCGGCGTCCCCGGCGAGCTGTACCTCGCGGGCGTCCAGCTCGCCCGCGGCTACCTCGACCGGGCCGCGCTCACCGCCGAGCGGTTCGTCGCCGACCCGTACGGGGCACCGGGAACCCGCATGTACCGCACGGGCGACCTGGCCCGGTGGACGGCCGACGGGACGGTCGCGTACCTCGGCCGCACCGACGACCAGGTGAAGGTGCGCGGCTTCCGTGTCGAACCCGGCGAGATCGAGGGAGCCCTGACCCGGCACCCGGCCGTCGCCCACGCCGTCGTCGTGGTCCGTGACCAGCGGCTGGTGGCCTACGTGGTGCCGGACCGGGACGCCGGACCGGTGGACGCGGCGGCGTTGCGCGCCCACACGGCCGCCGCGCTGCCCGCGCACATGGTGCCCGCGGCCTTCGCCCCGCTCCCCGCGCTGCCCCTCACCCCCAACGGCAAGCTGGACCGCCGGGCGCTGCCCGCACCCGACCTCACCTCCGCGGGTGCGGCGGGCGCCCCGCCGCGCGGCCCGCGCGAGGAGATCCTCGGCGGACTCTTCGCCGACGTCCTCGGCCTCGACCGGGTCGGCGCCGACGACGACTTCTTCACCCTCGGCGGACACTCCCTGCTCGCCATGCGACTGGTCAGCCGCGTCCGCACGGTCCTCGGAGCGGACCTGACCGTGCGCACCGTCTTCGAGGCACCCACCCCCGCGCTGCTCGCCGCGCGGCTCGACGACCGGGCCGGCGGCCTGCCCGCCCTCGTCCCCGCGGACCGGCCCGGGGAACTCCCGCTGTCCTTCGCCCAGCAGCGGCTCTGGCTGCTGCACCGCATCGAGGGGCCGGGCGCCACGTACAACATCCCGGCCGCCTGGCGGCTGACCGGCGCCCTCGACCCGGACGCGCTGGCCGCCGCGCTGAACGACGTCGCGGCACGCCACGAGAGCCTGCGCACCGTCTTCCCCGAGGACGACGGCCGGGCCCGCCAGGTCGTGCTCGACCCGTCCCGCGGCACGGTCCCCGTCCGGCACGGCCGGGTCACCGAGCGCGAACTGCCCGGCCGGCTCGCCGAGGCCGCCGCGCGCGGCTTCGAGCTCGACCGCGAACTCCCGCTGCGCGCCCACGTGTTCGACCTGAACCCGGACGAACACGTCCTGCTGCTGGTGTTGCACCACATCGCCGGCGACCAGTGGTCCGACGGCCCCCTGTGGCGTGACCTGGCCCTCGCCTACGAGGCCCGCCGGGCGGGACACCGGCCCGCGTGGGCGCCCCTGCCGGTGCAGTACGCCGACTACGCCCTCTGGCACCGCGAGGCACTCGGCGACGCCGACGCGCCGGACAGCCGCCAGTCCCGCCAGCTCGCCTACTGGCAGGGCGCCCTCGCGGGCCTGCCGGAGGAACTCGCGCTGCCCGCCGACCGGCCCCGGCCGCGGGAGAGCAGCCACCGCGGTGGCGCCGTCGGGCTGACCGTCGACGCCGGACGGACCCGGGCCCTGCGCACGCTGGCCCGCCGCCATGGCGTCAGCATGTTCATGGTCGCCCAGGCGGCCGTCGCCACCCTGCTGCACCGGCTCGGCGCCGGAGCGGACATCCCGCTGGGCGCACCGGTCTCGGGACGCTCCGACGAACGCCTCGAAGACCTGGTCGGTTTCTTCGTGAACACCCTGGTCCTGCGTACCGACCTGTCCGGTGACCCCACCTTCACCGAGTTGCTCGCCCGCGTCCGGGAGACCGACCTCGCCGCCTACGAGCACCAGGACCTGCCCTTCGAACGCCTGGTGGAGGCCCTCAACCCGGCCCGCTCCCTGGCCCGGCACCCGCTGTTCCAGGTGATGGTCGTGCACCTCGAGAACGCCGGCGCCACCCCCGCCCTGCCCGGTCTGACCGCGCACCGCGAACCGCTCGGCCAGCAGGGCGCCAAGTTCGACCTCAGCTTCGACTTCGTCGAGCAGGGCGAGGAAGGGCTGAGGTGCTGGATCGAGTACAGCGCCGACCTCTTCGACGAGCCGACCGCCGAACTCCTCGCCGCGCGGCTCGACGCGCTGCTGGAGCAGGTCGCCGCCGACCCCGGCCGCCGCGTCGGCAGCCTCGACGTGCTGCGCGACGACGAACGCGCCCTCGTCCTCACCGAGTGGAACGACACCGCGCGGCCCGTACCCGCCCTCACCCTGCCGGAGCTGTTCCGCGCGCAGGCCGCCCGCACCCCCGAGGCCACCGCGGTCGTCTTCGAGGACACCGCCCTCACCTATGCCGAACTCGACCTGCGGGTGGAGCGTCTCGCCCACAGCCTCGCCGCGCACGGGGCACGCGCCGAGGCCACCGTGGCCGTCGCCCTGCCGCGCTCCCTCGCCCTCGTGGTGGCGCTGCTCGCGGTCCACCGCGCGGGCGCCGCCTACCTGCCCCTCGACACCGGCTACCCGGCCGAGCGGCTCGCGTACACGCTCACCGACGCCCGCCCGGTCTGCCTGGTCACCGCCGACGGGGTCAATCTCCCGGACACCGAAGCGCCCACCCTCACGGTGGATGCCGACGGAGCACCCGACCGCCCGGCGCACGCGCCCCTGCCCACCGCCCACGACCCCCGCCACCCCGCCTACGTCATCTACACCTCCGGCTCCACCGGCCGCCCCAAGGGCGTGACGGTGCCCCACGAGGGCATCGCCAACCGGCTCCTGTGGATGCAGGACACCTACCGTCTCGGCTCCGGCGACCGGGTCCTGCAGAAGACCCCGGCCGGGTTCGACGTGTCGGTGTGGGAGTTCTTCTGGCCGCTCGTCACCGGCGCCACCCTGGTCGTGGCCCGCCCGGAGGGCCACCGGGACCCGGCCTACCTCGCCGGCCTGATCCAGCGGCAGCACATCACCACCGCCCACTTCGTACCGTCGATGCTGCGTGCCTTCCTCGACGAACCGACCGCGGCCGGGTGCACCGCACTGCGCCAGGTGATGTGCAGCGGCGAGGCACTGCCCGCCCCGCTGGCCGCCCGCTTCCACCGGACCCTGCCGGGCAGCCGCCTGCACAACCTGTACGGCCCGACGGAGGCGTCCGTCGACGTCACCGCCCACGAGGTGCCCGCCGACCCGGCCGCCGTGCCGATCGGCCGCCCGGTGTGGAACACCCGCACCTACGTCCTGGACGCCGCACTGCGCCCGGTACCGCCCGGCGTGGCCGGCGAACTGTACCTGGCGGGCGTCCAGTTGGCCCGCGGCTACCTGGGCCGCCCCGGCCTGACCGCCGAGCGGTTCGTCGCCGACCCCCACGCCGACGGGCCCGGCGCCCGTATGTACCGCACCGGGGACCTGGCCCGCTGGACCCGGGACGGCACGCTGGAGTACCTCGGCCGCGCCGACGACCAGATCAAGCTGCGCGGCTTCCGGATCGAGCTCGGCGAGATCGAGACCGTCCTCGCGGCGCACCCGTCCGTCGGCCACGCCACCGTCGTCCTGCGCGACGCCCGCCTCGTCGCGTACGTCGTCCCGGCCGGGGACGGCACGCCGGTGGACGCGACGGCGCTGCGCGCCCACGCCGCCACCGCGCTGCCCGCCCCCATGGTCCCGGCCGCCGTCGTCACCCTCGACGCCCTCCCGCTCACCACCAACGGCAAGCTGGACCGCAGGGCGCTGCCCGCCCCCGACTTCGCCGCCGAGGTGACCGGCACCCGGCCGCGCACGCCGCTGGAGGAGACCCTCGGCGCGCTCGTCGCGGACGTCCTCGGCCTCGAACGGGTCGGTGTCGAGGACGACTTCTTCTCCCTCGGCGGCGACAGCATCGTCGCCATGCAGCTGGTCGCCCGGGCCCGCGCCGCCGGGCTCGCGTTCAGCCCCCGTGACGTGTTCCGGCACAAGTCCGTCGCGGGACTGGCCGGCGTGGCCGCCACCACCGGACCCGCACCCGTCGACGGGGACCTCGGCGACACCGCCCTCCTGCCCGACCTCACCGACGAGGAGCGCGCCGAACTCGCCGCCCTGCCCGCCGGAACCGAGGTCCTGCCCGTCTCCCCGCTCCAGGCCGGCCTGCTCTTCCACGCCGCCCTCGACTCCGGCGAGGAGGGCCCCGACGTGTACACCGTCCAGCTCTCCTACGACCTGGAGGGACCGCTGGACCCCGACCGGCTGCGGGCCGCCGGACAGGCGGTGCTCGACGCGCACGAGAACCTGCGCAGCGGCTTCCGGCACCTGTCCTCCGGACGGCCCGTCGCCGTCGTACCGCGCACCGCCGTACTGCCCTGGCGGCAGCTCGACCTCGCCGGCCCGGACGCCGCCCCGGACGCCGGCCGGACCGATGACCCGGACGCGTGGACCCGGCTGCTCGGTCAGGAGCGGCGCCGCTTCGACCCCGAACGCCCGCCGCTGCTCAGGCTGCTGCTGGCCCGGCTCGGCCCGGACCGGCACCGGCTCGTGCTCTCGCACCAGCACCTCCTGCTGGACGGCTGGTCGCTGCCGCTGCTCACCGCCGAACTGTGGGCGCGCTACGAGGGCCGCACCCCGGCCGCGCCGGCCCCGTACCGCGAGTATCTGCGGCTGCTGGCCGCCCAGGACCCGGCCGCCTCGGCCGCCGCGTGGGCCGAGGTCCTCGGCGGTCTCGCCGAACCCACCCGGCTCGCGCCCGTCGACGCCGACCGCGCCGCCGCCGTGCCGCACACCCACACCGTCGCACTGGACGCCGTCCGCACGGCGCAGCTGGAGGCGTTCGCCCGGCGCCGGGGGGTCACCCTCAACACCCTCGTCCAGGCCGCCTGGGGTGTCCTCCTCGGCCGGCTCACCGGACGGGAGGACGTGGTGTTCGGCGCGACCGTCGCAGGCCGCTCACCCGAGCTGGCCGGGGCCGAGTCGATGATCGGCCTGTTCATCAACACCGTCCCCGTCCGGGTGCGGGTCCGTCCGCGGGAGAGCACGGCCGAGCTGCTGGCCCGGCTCCAGGACGAGCAGTCCCGGCTCATCGCCCATCAGCACCTCGGCCTCGCCGACATCCAGCGGGCCGCCGGACTCGGCGAACTCTTCGACACCCTGGTGGTGTTCGAGTCGTACCCGGTGACCGAGGCGGACGGGGGAGGCGCCGGGCCGCGCGTCACGGTCCGCGACCACGAGGACTCCACCCACTATCCGTTCGCGTGGGCCGTCGAGCCCGCCGAACGGCTGCGGCTGACCGCCGAGTTCCGCCCCGAGCTGTTCCCCCTGGCCACCGTACGGCGGATCACCTCCGCCCTGACCGCCCTGCTGACCGGCATGGCGGCCGACCCCGATCGCCCGGTCGGACGGCTCGACCTGCTGGACCCCGCCGACCGGCACACCGTCCTGCGCACCTGGAACGACACCGCGCTGCCCGCACCGGCGGACGAGAGGCCGGGCACCGTGCCCGCGCTGTTCGCCGCCCGGGCCGCCGCCGCACCGGACGAGGTCGCCGTCACCGACACCTCGGTGACCTGGACGTTCGCCGAACTCGACGCCCGCACCGACCGGTTGGCGCGAACCCTCGCCGGACAGGGCGCCGGCCCCGAGCGGATCGTGGCCCTCGCCCTGCCCCGCACCGCCGACCACATCGCCGCGATCCTCGCCGTGATGAAGGCGGGCGCCGCCTATCTGCCCCTCGACCCCGACCTGCCCGGATCCCGGCTCGCCGGCATGCTCGACGACGCCCGCCCGGTCCTGGTCCTGGCCACCGAGGAGACCGCCCGCGCGCTGCCCGCCACCGAGATCCCGCTGCTGCTCCTCGACGGCCCGGCCGACGGCCTGCCGCAGGCGGATCCCACCCCTCCCGCTCCCGACCACCCCGCCTACGTCATCTACACCTCCGGCTCGACGGGCCGCCCCAAGGGTGTCGTCGTCACCCAGCGCGGTATCGCCAACCTCTTTCACAGCCACCGCCACGACCTGCACGAAGTCGCCCGGCGCCGCACCGGACGCCGGCACCTGCGCGTCGGGCACGCCTGGTCCTTCTCCTTCGACGCCTCCTGGCAGCCGCAGCTGTGGCTGCTGGACGGACACGCCCTGCACATCGCGGACGACGAGACCCGCCGTGACCCCGAACTGCTCACCGCCTTCGTCCGGGACCGGGGCATCGACTTCATCGAGGTCACCCCGTCGCTGCTGGCCCAGATGGCCGACAGCGGGCTGATCACCCCCGAGGGCGACTGCCCGCTCTCCGTGGTCGGCTTCGGCGGCGAGGCCGTACCCCCGTCGCTGTGGGCACGGCTGGCCGCGCTGCCGGACACCGAGGCGGTCAACCTGTACGGCCCCACCGAGGCCACCGTCGACGCCCTCGTCGGCCGGGTCCGCGACAGCGCGAGCCCGGTCGTCGGACGCCCCGTCCACCACTCCCGCGCCTATGTGCTGGACACCGCGCTGCGCCCGGTCCCGCCCGGCGTCACCGGCGAGCTGTACCTGTCGGGACCGGGTCTGGCCCGCGGCTACCTCGGCCGGCCGGACCTGACCGCCGAGCGCTTCGTGGCCGACCCGTTCGGTCCCCCCGGGGAGCGCATGTACCGCACCGGTGACCTGGCCCGCTGGACCGAGGGCGGCCTGCTGGAATTCGCCGGCCGCACCGACGACCAGGTCAAGATCCGCGGCTACCGGGTCGAACTCGCCGAGATCGAGGCCGCGTTGGACGCCCACCCGGCCGTCGCGCAGACTGTCGTCGTGGCCCGCGAACACCGGCCGGGCGTACGGCAGCTCATCGCGTACGCCGTCGTCCCGGACGGTACGGAGGACCCGGCCGCCCTGCGCGCCCACGCCGCCGCCGCGCTGCCCGACTACATGGTCCCGGCCGCCGTGGTCGTCCTGGACGGGCTGCCGCTGCTCTCCAACGGCAAGCTCGACCGGGCCGCCCTGCCCGCCCCGGACTTCACCGCCGCGGGCGGCGGCCGGGCCCCCGTGAGCGACGCCGAGCGCACCCTGCGCGACCTGTTCGCGGAGGCCCTCGGGCTGCCCGCCGAGGCGGTCGGCACGGACGACGACTTCTTCGCCTTCGGCGGCGACAGCATCGTCGCCATGCGACTCGTCGCCCGGGCCCGGGCCGGCGGCCTGCGGGTCACCCCCCGTCAGGTCTTCCGGCACCGCACCGTCGCCGCGCTCGCCGCCGTGGCCGTCCCGCTCGGCGCCGACGAACGGCACGCCGCCCACGACGACGGCACCGGCACCGTCCCGCTCACCCCGATCATGCGCGCCCTGCTCGAACGCGGCGGCCCCATCGCCGCCTACCACCAGGCGGCCCTGGTCCGCACCCCGGCCGACCTGACCGCACCCGGGCTGCTGACCGTGCTCACGGCACTCGCCGCCCGGCACGACATGCTCCGCGCCCGGCTCGTCCGCGACCCGGAGTGGACCCTGCGCGTTCCGCCGGCGCGGGAGACCGACGTCGGCACCTGGCTCACCCGGGCCGACGTGCGTGGCGCGGACGAGGCCGCACTGCGCGCCGCCATCTCCGCGCACGCCGGGACGGCACGGGCCGGGCTGGACCCGGAGGGCGGGGCGATGGTGCGGGCGGTCTGGTTCGACGCCGGGCCGGGACACCCCGGCCGGCTGCTGATCCTCGTCCACCATCTGGTGATCGACGGCGTCTCCTGGCGGGTCCTGCTGCCCGACCTCGCCACCGCCTGGGCCGCCGTCCGCGCCGGCCGCCCCGCCGAACCGGCGCCCGTGGAGCTGTCGTTCGTCCGCTGGTCACGGCTGCTCGGGGCCCGGGCCGGCGATCCGGCGACCGAGGACGAGCTGCCCTGGTGGACCTCCGCCCTCGCCGAGGGCGCCGACCTCCCGCTGGCCCGCCCGCTGGACCCGGCCCGGGACACGGTCGCCACCACCCGCCATCTCTCCCTGACCCTGCCCGCCGACCTGACCGGGCCCCTGCTGAGCCGGGTCCCGGCCGCCTTCGGCGCCACCGTCAACGACGTCCTGCTCACCGCGTTCGCCCTCGCGGTCGCCGACTGGCGGGCCCGGACCCCGGGCGCGCGGGGACCGGGCGGACCCGTCCTGGTCGACCTGGAGGGCCACGGCCGCGAGGAGGAACTCGCGGGCGGCGCCGACCTGTCCCGCACGGTCGGCTGGTTCACCAGCGTCGTGCCCGTACGACTGGACCCGGGCGAGGCCGACCTCGCGGATGCCTTCACCGGCGGCCCCGCCCTGGACGAGGCCCTGGCCCGGATCCGCGCCCACCTCGCGGCGCTGCCCGCCTCCGGGATCGGACACGGCCTGCTGCGCCGGCTCAACCCCAGGACCGGCCCCGGGCTCGCCCGGCTCGGGGAGCCGCAGATCGAGTTCAACTACATGGGCCGCTTCGGGTACCCGGAGGCCGTCGACTGGTCCTACGCCCCCGAGGAGGACGCCGCCGACCTCGACGCGGACCCCGGCATGCCGATGTCCCACGCCCTCACCCTCAACGCCCTCACCGAGGACCGTCCCGAGGGGCCGGAACTGAGCGCCCACTGGGCGTACGCGGCCGAACTCCTCACCGAGGACGCCGTACGGGACCTGGCGCGGACCTGGTTCCGGGCACTGGAGGCGCTGGTACGGCGGGCGTCCGAGTCCCGCCCCTAGCCACGACCACCCCGACCCCGACGACCATGACCCCAACAACCACGACCACGACGGCAACGGATCAGACCAGAAAGACAGGGACCGCGACATGAGCAACCCGTTCGAGAACCCCGACGGCGTCTACTCCGTCCTCGTCAACGACGAGGGCCAGTACAGCCTGTGGCCGGACTTCGTGGACGTCCCGGCCGGCTGGACCGTGGCGCACGGCCCGGCCGCCCGCCAGGAGTGCCTGGACCACATCGAGACCCACTGGACCGACCTGCGGCCCAGGAGCCTCGTCGACGGCGTCTGAGTCCGGCGGCGCATGACGAGGGGGGCGGCCCGCACGGGCC